>CAYSHR010000101.1:0-9528 GCA_964430795.1 uncultured bacterium | reverse complement strand
CGTCCTGGCATGACAGGTTTCTACCCATGGATAATGTGCCGTTGGGTTATTGTTGCCGGTGGCACACCGGGCACGGCATGCCGTGCCCCTACAAGGGATGGCGTGGGCCAAAAAAAGCCCCGCCGAATTTCAGCGAGGCTGGTTTTTATATAGAGTCTGATTGCCGGCTCAGTTCCTGACTTCCGCGCTACCCCTTTTTAGGGGTCGTAATTACTTGAAATTACATGAGCCCACTATCTGTTTTGGGTGTCCCAATGGGGAAGTCAAGAAGAGCAACTGCCCATGCCAATGATGGCTTTTAGACAGCATACACGACTATAAAGAGACAATCTATACTGAGGATCGGCGAAATCTATCCAAAAAAGAAAACGATTTCAGGGGGAACTATGCGAAGTTATAATTACTTTTGAAATAATTGATACAGGGCAAAACCACCCCCGATTCCCAATACGGCTAAAATGATGGCAATGGCGATTTTCAACTTGCTGACAGGGGCTTTGCCAACAACTTCGCCGGTCTGCCCGTTAACTAAAAACCGGAAAATCTTTCCTTTGTATTTGTAACTGGATATCCAGATCGGCAACACGATAAGCTCTGAAAGCCAGTTGTTAAACCTGGTGGAAACCCGAAGGTCTTTGTGAGTGTCGCCAGGCACCATCTTCCCGCATTTCTCTTTCTCTTTTACATTAATCTCTTTTTCCGCTGTTATCTGAGCCTGATCCGCTTCAATTGAATATTCCTCCGCGGCCCATCCGGCAAAATAATCAGAGGTAAAGGGCTTTGCCTTGTTCAAGTCAAAGGGAATTATTTGCGAGACCCAGCCCTGGTCCAATCCGCCGCTTGCGGAGATCAGCCAGTCTCTGTATTGGAATTGATGCTCTCCCCGTGCCGGTTGCCACTTGGTTTTTGTGACTTTTCTGGTTTTCGCGTTTCCATCGCCATCCGTATATGACTCATTTTCAGTGTAACGATACCCCGCTGAGGCGGACCAGTTGGAATCAGTCTCCACGTCATAGGACCAGAAGGGGAGGTAAACCCCTGAAAGGGAGTCCATCCTGGCAGTGGATTTCAAATCCCCAGGTCTCCAAAAACCTTTTCCCAACCATTGCTGAAATAGAATTCTCGCATTTTCATTATCCACTACAAAAGGGACAATTCGCTTTGGATCGACCATATCCGCCCTGGTCGGAGCGTCAACAACGTAATTTGAACCGCAATAGGCACAGTGCAAAGCCTGTTTTCCAGCCGAATAAGCCACCACCGCGCCGCAGGATTCACATTTAAAGCTCTTCTTGCCCTTTGTGGGAGTCTCTTTGGATTCAGTCCCACTCAAAGGCGAAGGGGAGGGCTTTTCCGGCGTCGTTTCCCGGGGCGTTACCTCAATTTCCATTCGTGAGGCGCCTTGGGAAATAGGCTGGCCGCAAAATTCACAAACAGTGGCGTCCTCTGAGTTTTCCGCGGTACAAGAAGGGCATTTTGCCATTTTCTTCTCCACTTATTTTTTTACAAAGAAAAGGTTTTATAAATGATTCAAAAAAAAGTCCATGACATTTTTGACCATGATCTTTTCGTAACCAGTCCAAAAATGATCCGCGTTATCAATTATTGTCGCCGGGTTATTCTCTTTATATTGGTCTTCTAAAGAGGCCTGGGAGCAGTAGAGATCGTTGGCGCCGGCTACAACGTATAATGGCAGAGATTCAGGCTCGGGAAATTTGATTTTCAGAAAGTCCACAGGGGGGCTGACGCAGGCCAGGGCCGCCGGCAAAAAACCGGATTGGAGAGCAAGCAGAGCCACATAAGCGCCAAAGGAATAACCTGCTGTAAATACAGGCCCGGAAAAATCCTTCTTGAAAAACTCATAAGCCTCGCCAAGTTCTCCGGCTTCCCCAACACCTTCCGAAAATGATCCCTGGGATCGGCCGACGCCGCCAAAGTTAAATCTTAAACAGGAGATGCCTTCTCCTGGCAAAGCGCGACAAAGAGCATGAACAACGTTGTTGTCCATGGAGCCGCCGTACAGAGGGTGAGGGTGAGTGATTACGCAACGAGCTTTTTCTTTTGCTTTGCTTTTATGCATCACCCCTTCAAGGAGATAACCATTTCTTTTAAAGGTAATGCTTTTCTCACTCATTTATTATCCGAGTAGGCTTTGTTCATATAGCTTTTTGATATCCAACCAAGCTCAAAAGCCGCTCCAATGACCACTTCATCAAGGGACTTGACTCTCTCAATAGTGAATTTTTTTGTCGGGATGTAACCCCCCATAAGTTCCGCTTCCAATTGGGGGAAGAGGGGGTCCTTTACAGGATTGCCGTATCCTTCAGGAAAAACAGGAAAACCCTTGTCATCAATTTTTGACTCGGCGCCCATCATTTTAGCCAGATAATGGGCCGTCATCATTACGTAATAATCATTTGACCAGACTTGCTTGAGGGGATAAACAACAAGACCGAATTTACCATCATAAACTCCCATTTTCTCGACATAATCCATATCAACAGGTGATTCATCAACAAGATAGAGAAAGAGATACATATCATAAGCCGACAAGGTGAAATTATTTTCCGCGGCAATATTTTTGAGATAGGTCTTCATTTTTTGATCGCTTTGCCCTTTAAGGCCAAGAGTGGGTGGAGGGTCAGGGGCGTTGAAAAGACCATATACGTCAAAGTCAAGAATGTTTTCGTCGGAATCGTTGTGGGAAATCTCTTGATATCTTAACTGAAACCAGGAATCAAGTTGGGAAATGGCGTGCTTATCCCCAGGGATATAATCTCCACCCGTGCCGGATCGCATTAACTCATTGTAAAATTCCGACATATCGCTATCCGGATTCACCGCAAAGACGACAATGGCGACTCTTTGAGACGATACGGGCATAATCCGTCTGAAATAACGAGTAATGCTATCGTTAAAAAGAAGCCATACAAGAACCATAAGAACAATGGTTATCGATACGCCGCTATATTTTACCCATCTGAAAAACTTATATTTTACGAAATGTTCCCGGCAAAAGAGCTTGCCTTTGCTCTCAATCAGACAGAGATTACATAGAAGCTTTCCGCAGACTTTGCATTTTGCCATGGCGAGTTTGTGAGGATGGCGATAGCAAGTCCTGCCACCACCCAGTTCTCTGGACAGGGGCACCACTTCAATAATGGCGCCGGAATCCCGAATTCTGTCAGCAAGGTTTTTCGCCGCTTCAATGGGTAAAGGTTGAATCAGCTCAACAGGAACCTTGTCCGCCAGTTCAGCCGCTTCCTCAAAAGAAGAAGCCAACTCCTTTGCCAGAGATTTCGCGACATTATACTTGTCTTTCTCTTTCTCAAAACCGACAAGAATAACCCTGGCTTTTTCCAGCACCAATTCTTCTTTTTTATCCATCCTGTATAAACTCCGGTATCATGAATAAGCATTTTTACCATATCGGTCCATGGCGTACAAGTTGGTCAGGCGTTTTTATCTGGAATATTTTTCGGTAGAAAATCTTTTTTTGTTTATTAAATTCAACAAAAGGGCCAACAAAAGGCAACAAGCATTCAGTTTATCAATCAGTTATCTTGTATTCCTGGATTTTATATAAAAGAGCTCTATGGCTGATTTCCAGTAGCTTGGCAGCCCTAGTTCTATTCCCTCCGGTTCTTTTTAACGCGGCTTTTATCATCTTCTTTTCCAGAATTCGGGAATTTCTCTTTATTGATAAATCGGCGACATTCTTAGAGCCGGGGAAATCAGTTTTGAGCTTTTTAACGTTTTGTGGAATATTATCAGGCCCTATGGCTGGTGAATCACACAAGACAACAGCTTGCTCAATAACATTTTCAAGCTCTCTGATATTTCCCGGCCAGGAGTAATCGATCAGAAAGGACATTGCCCTGCTTTTTACGCTCTTAACTTTTTTCCCAAGTCGCTTTCCAGTCTTTTGAATAAAGTGTTCAACAAGTAGCGAGATATCCTCAGGGCGCTCTTTCAGCGGCGGCAGGTTCAGAGGAAAGATGTTCAATCTGTAAAACAGGTCTTCTCGAAAACTACCCTTTAAGACAAGCTTTTCAAGATTCGATGTTGTGGCGGCTATGACCCGTAGGTCCACATTAATATTTTCCGTTGAACCTACCGGCCGTATCTCCTCTTCCTGAAGAACTCTAAGGAGCTTTACCTGGAGAATGTGGGGCAGGTCGGCGATTTCATCAAGAAAAAGAGTACCCTGGCTTGAAGTGGTTATAAGGCCGATTTTATCCTGTCTGGCGTCTGTAAAGGCGCCTTTTACATAGCCAAAAAGTTCGCTTTCAAGAAGATTCTCAGGAATCGCGCCACAGTTTATAGCTACAAAAGGCTTCTTTCTTCTATTTGAGGAGTAATGAATCGCCCTTGCCACAAGCTCCTTGCCGGTTCCCGATTCTCCTGTAATAAGCACGTTGGTTTTATAGTCGGATATTTTGTTCGCCCTTGCCAGAAGATCAAGCATCCGGGGATTTTGGGTGATAATGTTCTGGAAATGAAACATCCCTTCAACTTCTTTCTGGAGAGCTTCATTTCGCTTTTTTAATTCTCTATGGTCAATGGCTTTTTGTAAAACAAGCAAAATATGGTTTGGCTTGAAGGGTTTTGAAATATAATCCTGAGCCCCCTTTTTCATAGCCTCAACCGCGATGTCAATGGTCCCGTAAGCGCTCATCATGATAACCATGATGTCAAGATTTAGCTCATTAAACTTATCGAGAAACTCAAGGCCATCCATTTCCGGCATTCGGATATCGCATATGATAAATTCAAAATCTCTATCTTTTGAGAGGATGTCCAGGGCGGATTGGGCATTTTCAACAGCAATGGTTTTATATCCATTTTTTGACAGGATCACAGAGAGGGAATATCGCAGCCCTTCCTCGTCGTCAATAATTAGAATCTTTTTCTGGGTCATCAAATATCCTCATTAATTTCATCTTCTTTTCTCCCGGGAAGAAAAAAGCAGGTAACTACTGTTCCTGTTCCCATACGGCTCTGCACTCGAAGCAAACCGCCCATGCCTTCAACAATCCTTTGGCATATGGACAATCCCAATCCCGTTCCTTTGGCTTTGCCCTTTGTTGTAAAGAACGGCTCGAAAATGGAACCTAGATTCTTCGGTTCTATGCCTGGGCCGAAATCTCTAATGTTGAGCATTACAATTTGTTCCTGGTCAGTATAAGGAATTCTGCTGGAAAAGACGATACCCCGTTTTTCAATATCCATAAAGGCTGTTTCACCGGTTTCAAGATCAGGCTCCTGTTCCAGAAGTGGCGCGTGAGCCATAAGGTTATCATATCCACCGTGAATAATATCGATATCAATACGCCCTTTCTGACCCATGGCGTCAGCGGCATTTACAATCAGATTGATAACCACCTGCTTAAGTTGACCGACTTCAGCCATAACATAGGGAGTGCGATTATCAGCGGAAAAATTAATTTCCATATTGTCCAGAACTCGTTGCGTCTTTAAAATACCCATACATTCCAGTATCAGACGTGGGATGTTTACCGGTCCTTTGGTCTCTTTTTGGGGCCTGGAGAAGGTGAGCAATTCTCTCATGATTCCATCAATGCGCTCAACTTCCAGGCTCAACCGCCTGGTAACATCCTCTAAAACAGCTTTATCGTCATAGCCGCTTTTTATTACATCCAGGTAACCATAAATGGAACTTAACGCGTTGCCGATTTCGTGGGCCACCCCCGCTGAAACCCTGCCGACATAGGCAAGGCGATCGGTATGGATCAACTGGTCCCTGATTCTGGTCAGGCTTTTATTAAGAGTTTCCATGGAAGCCATCTGCTTTTTTACGGTCTGATCTTTTTCAAGCAAGCCCGCTCGAAGTTCCTCGAGGTCCTTTGTTAACAGGCCGATTTCATCGTTGGCTAAAATGGGGATGGGATGTTCCAAGTCTCCCTGAATGATCTTTGCCGTGGCTCTTCTTATGGCATTTAAAGGGCGCAGAATATAATGCATGAGAACCAATCCACCAATCAGCAGGACCAGAATCATATCCAAAAACGCATAGAGGTATAGCATTTTCAGAGTGTCGGTGAGGCTTTTATTTACGTCATTAGAGAACATGGAAAAGCGAACAACGGCCTTTACTTCCCCATTGAGATATATGGGACCTGTGAATATGATTTTATTGTAGAGTCCAATACCTAAAGAATCTTTTTCACCGATATAATTCACCTGGGTTTTTCCCGATGAAAACACCTTTAAAATGTCATTATCGTCCAGAAAGGCGCCCAGGGTGGTGGGTTTTCCCGCGGCAATGATTCTTTTGTTCCTGTCAACGATTTTAAGACCATAAATACCGATGTTATATTCCATCTCTTTGGCCAGGAGATTTATCAACGCGATATCGCTATTATCCGAGACAAGTCGAACTTTTCCCTGCCAGAAAGTATCAAAAGTAGTTTGTAGACTATTAAGGACTACTTTTCCTGAATCGGTCTTGAATTTTAATAGATTGCGTTCAGCTATTTTCAGCATAACAATGCCGATAAGAAAGACAAGAGTCAGGGTAAGAACGGTAATTATGGCGACAATCCGGATTCTAAGGCCATATTTTCCCAAAAACCGGAGTATCTGAATCACGTTACCCTCTGAATAAATCTAAATAGGCGTTCATTATCTGGGGGCCGAAAAAAATATAAAGCACCGCTCCAGCGGCAAGAAAAGGACCGAATGGAATTTGATGGTACCTTCCTTTTTTTGGAATAATCACAAAGGGTATGGCGTATAGAAGTCCGAAAAAAGAACCGGTCAGGAGAGTAAATGGTATTGACTGCCAGCCCAGAAAGGCGCCCACCATACCCATCAATTTTACGTCGCCAAATCCCATTCCTTCTTTTTTTGTAATGAGATAATATCCGGCGCCCACAGCCCATAGCACTCCTCCGCCAAGGACCATTCCTATTAAGGAAGAGATAAAGGGCGAAGTTCCCGCGCCATGAGTTTGGGGCATTAAAAAGGAACAGGCCAATCCGATGGGAATGCCGGGAATGGATATCTCATTTGGTATGATCTTTAAATCTATATCAATAAAAGTTATTACGATCATGGCTGAGGAAAAAATGAAATAAACAAGGGCGACGTGGGGTGGGAATTTATTCAGCCCGAAGGCTAAATGAAAAAAAGCGAGAGAAAAAAGCGCGGTCACAAGTTCTATAAGGAAATAGCGGCTGCTGATTTTCTTTTTGCAGTGACGACACTTGCCGCCAAGAAGAAGATAGCTTAGAAGAGGAATATTGTCATAGGCGGCGATGGGCGTTTTGCATGAAGGGCAGAAAGAACGAGGTTTTACAATACTCATATCCTTTGAGGGCAACCTGTAAATCACTACATTCAAAAAGCTTCCAATGGCAGCGCCCAAAACAAAGGAAATGGTCGCGAAATACCAGTACATTTCAACAATAGCTTGGTTCCAATCAATCACTCGATTCTCCTTAAGGTCAACTTGTATCCAGAGATGTTTCTTTTGTGAGCAGTTGTTATTTTAACCGGAATTTTCTTAAAAAGATAATAATTCCATGAAATCTCTCCGTTACTCATTTAGTGGATCAGTCACCTTGTCATCAATGGGATGATCCAACACTTTAAGAATAATAATATCACCGGCGCTGGATTTCTGTTTAAATCTCTTTACCAGCTTAAGGCTGTTATAAAAAGGAACTGTTGAAAAGGTCGAGTAGGTATTGAACATGATTTCATGATCAACCAGATATTTTATTCCCGATTCTTTTATATATGACAGAAATCTCTTTTGCTTAATAACGTCGTGGATGTGGGGGTTTACAACTCCGTCAAGATTGATGACTCTATGGCCCGAATAGGCGCCGTAGATGCCGCTGTTCCAGGCGCCCAGAACAGCCTCTTTCTCAATGTTTTCCACCCGCCCTTTATTTAAAGATTCGGCGATATAAAGGTAGTCTCTTTGCCAACTATGAAACCCGTTAATCTCAATTCCTTTTGCCCTGTCGAACCATCCGAAACAGAGCAGCAGGAGAAGTGATAAGAAAACCAAGGGGCTCATTTGATTGCTTTTTTTCGAGATGATCTCCAATATCCTGCCGAAAACAATGGCCATGGCGGCAAGAAGAGGAAGGAAATACCAGTATTTTCTGGTTATAAAGACAAAATTATAGAAACCCCAGGCAGCCAACGCCGCGAATAATAATGCCGGCGCCCCTTTGATAACTCCAAGGTTCTTGTCAAAATTAATAACAATAGAAAGAATGAATAGTGGGAGGATAAGAAATGTTACGAAAAGGCTCTGCATAAAGGGTGAAGTGAAAGCTGTAAAGAAAAGGGCTGTCGAGGAGAATATGACGCCCAGCACCAAGGTCCCGGTGGCCAAAATCGCGCCAATAAAAAATGATTTTTTGCCGGCTCTTTTAAAAGCCGCGCCTACCAGAATAAGGGCGACAGTTATAACCGATCCAAAAGCGATTCTCAGATAAGGTAGAAGGTTTTGGTCATTTATAAAAGGCATTATAGCCAATCTATAAAAAGCCCAGAGGGTCGTTATGCAGATTAAGAAGGCAACAGGCCCTTGCCATAAGCTATTTCCGGTTCTTGCTTGCCAATATGAATAGAAAAGGGCCGAAAAGGAGATGAAAAAAAGAACCAGCAGCGCGTTGGAGTAGTTGAAATACCCAAAGAACTTCAGGAAATAGCTATAGGTGGCCGTTGGTAGCTGCTCTGTAAATGAAGTAAGGAAAGTAATCCCCTGTTGCTTATTAAGAGCTCTGGTCAACTGAAGAATTGATCTTCCCGAATCCTGGGTGATTCGCTCGAAGTTTACAAGATTCCATATCAACCATGGTGAAATTACAAGGAAGGAAACCACACCGGAAAGAAAGATTTTTCTCCATTGTTCATTTATTTTATGGCGAAAAACAAATATGACTTCAAAAGCCAGAGGTAAAATAAAGAAAATAGAATCGGTTCTTCCCAGGAAACAAAGGCCGGTAAGAATACCTAAAATAATCCAGTTTGCCGTACTGCTTTGATTCTCCTTTTTGATTCTTAACCACCAGAGGCAGGTAGTCAGGATTAAAGCAAGGGCAAGAGGCGCCTCGACACCCATAAGCTCAATAAACTGGGTAAAAGGATGAATCGCCCAGAAAAAGGCCGCCCCTATCCCGGCTGTTTCCCCACCCAGTTTTTTGCCGAGGAGGTATAGAAGAAAGATATTCAGCGCGCCGATAAATGAGAGAAAAATCATTGCCGCTTTAGGGGTCGATTCCGGCGTGACAAGGGCGTTTATCAGAACGCAGAGAGCCATGTAGAGAGGATGAAAACCGTTGGTTTTTATTACACCGTCAAAAGTGGCGCCATTGCCGGCAAGGATGTTTTTGGCTATTTCAAGATAATAGAAGGCGTCATCGGCCAGGCAGGCGCCTATTACCGTGTCAAGAGGCGCCGTTGCGGTTAGAAGGCGCATCCCAAGGCCGTAAAGGATTATTATTACCAGGAACAGGGTTGTAAGTGGAGAAGGAAAACTCTCTT
>CAYSHR010000100.1:0-9552 GCA_964430795.1 uncultured bacterium | reverse complement strand
CCAGCAGTATCATCTCGGCTCGCTCCCTCTGACGCACCGAAACCGTGCGTCCCTGTGACCACCGCTGAAGCGTCGTCCGTTCTTTTTTGCTAAGTCTGATTTCCTGTGCAACTCTCATCTCAACCTCCTCCAACGCAAATATACGATAGAGGAGCGATGATGCCAAGATAATGCCTATTATATATGAATCATACCACTAGCAGTTGATTGCATCTTCCCAGTCCGTGACGCAATCGTCCCATTTGTCGCAGTCCATTCCCACGCATTCGACTAGATCATCGGTTGCCCCTGGCGCGCACTCTTGCTCAAGGTCGTAGTAATTCCCGCATAAAGCTTCAGCCTCGCCAACAGAGGACGCGAAGCATTCCACGAGCATATCGATACAATCCTGCATGCCCGACGAAAAATCATCATCATCATCGTCGTTGTCGTCGTCATCGTCGTTGTCGTCATTGACATCATCATCATCATCGTCGTCATCGTCGCCACACGAGACGAGAAACCCGGTAAAGGTCATTGCCATTAAGGTGATTAGAATTACGAACATGAAAAACTTTGCCTGGCTCATTGTGTTCTCTCCTTTTGTTTTGTTAATCGGCCCCACGGAAGCGCCCGGGGAACTCGCCTCAAAAAGGCGCGACGAATATATTTGATAAAATACATAATTTAGGCAATCAAGTCATTATAAAAGTATAGCCCATTTCCCTATCCGGTCAACTTCCTTGGCCAATATTCCCTCAGATTTTTGAATTAAAACAATGATTTTTTCCGGTTTTTTAGGCATTTGGGGTCTTTCATTTGATGATTTTATAAAGAACTAAAAAGGGCACAAAGCAATGGTTGCCATGTGCCCTGCTCACCGTCAGATGAGCCCCGTCCGGTTATTCCTTTTTCATGTTTTTATACATAACCAACATTATCGTCATCGTCGCCCTTTTTTCCCTTTTTCCCTTTTTTACTCTTCTTTTTACTCTTTTTTCCTTCTTTTTTGTTCTTTTTTGTCTTCCTTGTCTTCTTTATAAGAGCTTTAACTCCCCTGTAATTGGAGTTTGCCTTATCCACCAATTCCAGAAGATCCAACGCCCTGCCTTTATTCAGAAGATCAATGTAAATCTGGGCCAGGTCAACCATTAGGTCTAGCTTTTCTCTTTCGTCAATGTCATTTTCTTCGGCTTCATCCAGTGCCGAATGGAGATATTGGGCTGCCTGTTCAAACTTTTTCATGGAGGCGTAACATTCACCAAGATGCTTGTTAAGGGTGAATTCCATCTCCGGATCCCCAAGGGCGAGAGCTCTTTCAAATTCCGCCACCGCTTCCTCGATTGAATCAAGCTCCATATAAGCCACACCGAGATTGAGATGGGCGCCCGCGTCCTTGGCTTTCTCTTCTCCAATGCCTGATTTGAAATCCTGAATGATATCGGAGAAGAGATCATCTCCGCCTATTTCCCCCATGGGTTCGGAATCAGAAAGATCGGAAAGAAGATCATCAAATAGGTCGCCTTCATCCATGGCGTCGGGTTTCTCAACCTCAGGCTGCTCTTCCTCCTGGTCAAAGATGTCATCCAGAAGATCGTCCTTTGGTTCATCATCCCGGGCAACTTCTTTTTCAATGGAGTCCGGCGCCTCTTTTGCCGGCTGGTCATCGAAAAGGGCTACTTCTTCGTCCTCGCCATCATCAGTTGGGATTTCCTGATCAAATAGATCAACCTCTTCAGGCTCAGGAGCCTCACCTTCCTCGTCCTTGGCCGCTATTGCCTGGCCCGCGGGAGTTTCAATTGTATCGGCGGCGCCTTCCTGGTCAAACAGGTCCCCTTTTTCTTCCAAAAGCTCATCAGCTTCAGAAAAGAGGTCCACCTCTTCTGCTTGTTCATCAACCTCTCCAGCAGGTTCCTCCTGCCCAAATACGTCAACCTCCTCTACGTCCACATCCTCAGGAGCGTCCTTAAAGACATCTTCCTCCTCAAAGAAATCGGTCTTTTCCTCTTCAGTATCCCTTCCTTTTTGTTCATCCTGACTAAATGTTGAATCCAGTTTCTTCTCAGCCTGATCAAAGTCCATTGAGAACAGATCAATCTCTCCATCTTCTGCCACAGAACCAGCGGAAATATCAAAGATATCCTCCTCCATTACCGCTGCTTCCTTTTCAGCGGACGCGAATATATCCAAAGCCTCTTCCTGGTCGGGCTGGATTTTCTGCAGATAGAGATTGTTTAACTCACTCCGCCCTTTGATGTTTTCAGGATCAATGGTGAGAATCTCTGTGTATGCCTCCTTGGCGGCTTCAGTATCTTCCTTTTCCATGGCGCTATGAGCTTTATTAAAGAGGGCTTCAATCTGCTCTTCCTGTTCGGTCTGAGCCATGAACAACTCAGCGAGCTTCTCTTTGGCTTTTCTGTTGTTCTTGTCAAGAGAGAATATCTCTCTCAGGAACTTCTCAGCCTTTTTGATCCTGCACTCTTTATTGGATATTCGAACCAGGGCGAATAACTCACCAATGGCCGCCTTTTTATCACCACTCTCAATGTGATGCTCTTTAAGCCTCCTGTGGGCTTCCTCGTTGTTTCTGTCAAGCTTGACAACTCTTTTAAGATATTCCGGGGCGAGTTTCTCTCTTTGGTTCTCTATTAACATCTCCATGAGATTGAACAGTTCGATGACAGCTTTTCCAGTCTCCCCCTGTTTGTCATAAAGATCTATGAGTTTTTCATATCCGGTTTCGTCCATGGGAAGAATATCAATAGACTCTCTATAAAGCTCTTCCAGAACTACATCATCGTTGTTTTCCTGGGCAACAAGGCTGATGGCTTCGATCTGTTCCAAAGCCTTGTCCGAATCATCCACGGCAAGGTAATAATTTTTAAGCTGTTCCCTGGCTTTAACATGTTTCCCGTCAAGTTCAACCACTTCAAGAAGATAATTTTCCCTTCGCTGGTCTTCACCCGCTTCCTGAGAAAGATCGGCCAGCTTGAGCATCTGCCTGATGGCGTCATCAGGTTTTTCAAGGTCAAGGTAGAGTTCTTTGAGTTCCAACCGGGCTCTCACATTATCGCCGTCAACATTAAGAACATCTCTTAAGTTGGATTCCTGCGCGCTTTTCTCCTTCTGTTCCCTGGCCATCTTGGCCAGATTGAAGCATGTTTCAATAAAATCGTTCTTCCTGTCATGATCGGAATAGATTTCTTTCAATTTTAAATAAGCCGGTTCAACGGAAACCCCCATTTTCACCATGTTGTCCAGAAGGGCGGCGGCGTCATCCACCTTGTCCCGGCCAAGAGCCAAATCCGAAAGCGCAAAGGACTCAACAGCGGCTTTATCCGACAGGCCCTGATCTTTGTAAAGATCAAGCAATTTCGAATGGGCAAGTTCCGACTTTGGATCCAGGGTCAAAGCTTCGCGATAGAGGTTCTCCAGCAAAGAAGTGTCTGATGGATCAGCGGCGTCGGCCAGCTTGAAAGTATATTCCACCGCGTTATCAAACTGCTCTTCGGCTTTGTAATGATCTTTTAACCGGCGCAGAACTTCCTGGTTCTCTGAATCAATAATGGCGGCCTCAAGAAGATATTGTTCCACTCCCGCCGAATCAATAACATCCTTGCCTTTTTCAAGAAGCTCAAAAATAATGGAAACAGCTTTTTCGTTGTCCCCGGATTGGGTAACCCGGCTTATAATCTTCTCCCATGCGCTAAGATTTTCCGGTTGCATGGAGATTATCTCGCGGGTGTAAGTCTCAAAGCCTTCCATGTCTTGTTTATCGGCACAGTTGTCAGCCATGGTATTGAGATACTCAATAGCTTTATCAGCATCACCATCCGCGAGAGCCATATCCTTCAGAGCCAAAAGGGCGGTACTATTGTCAGGATATTTTTCAAGCACCCCATTATAAGTATCCACAGCCAGGTCCAGGTTCTTCTCTTCTGAAGCGGTTTTCGCGAAATCAAGGGTAATGGCAAGGGCTTTTTCGTCCTGTTGGTTATCAAGGTAGTGGTCCACAATTCTTTTAAAGGCCTTCCGGTTCAGAGGCTGGAGAACCTGAATCTCTTCAAGGAACCGAACCATTTCATCAAATTTCTGCTCTTCCTGGGCTAAATCAGCCAGGGTAATCAATTCCTGGGTGGCAAGATCAGCCCTGTCGGTATCGATATAGATATCTTTGAGTAAAGAGCGGGCTTTAATATTTTTGTCGTCAAGACCAATTGCCCGAAGGTAGAGCTCTTCCTTCTTCTGTTCATCAACGAGTTGGGAAAACCGGAAAATTTCGTCCAAAGCGCCGACCAGATCATCCTGGTCCTTAAAAATTTCAAGGAGTCTGGCATGGGCGCCGGGATTTTCAGGCGCGATTTCTACGATTTTGTTAAGAGTCGAAATGGATTGGTCAACCTGATGATTATTATGATAGGCATCAGAAAGATTCAATAGAGTCTCCATGCCCTTCTCGGCTTCTTGGCCGGCAATAAAGAGCTGGGATAGATTTTCAAGAGCCCTGACATTTTCCGGTTCAATTTCAAGAACCCGGTTACAAAGAGCAATAGCCTTTTGGTTCTCCTCAGCCTCCATGGCAAGGGCATAAAGCCTGAATATCTCCTCCACACCCTTCTCGGTCTCTCCTGACGCGATATGAATCTCAACCAATTTTTCAATAGCCGGGATATTTTCCGGATCAATCTGGAAAACCTCGTCCAGTATCTCCCCGGCGCCGGACAGCTCTTCCGAGTCGATTCTTATATCCGCGACTTTTAACAGAGAATCAAAGATTTTCTTTTTCTGCTCCTGCTTCTTGTAGAGTTCAGCCAGTTTAAGCCAACCTTCTTCCCTGTCCGGTTCAATCTCAGTAATTTCCAGGAGGGTGATTTCGCCGGCTTCCAGGTCGCCCATTTCGGCATAGAGATCAGAAATAGCAAAAAGCTGATCCCTGGCGCCTTGGCTGTCCTTGGCTTCAATTGCCAGATCAGCCAGTTTTCGCCTGGCGTCGATATTTTCAGGAAGGATGTCGAGTATCTCATTTAAAAACGAATAGGCATCTTCCCTTTGTCCATCCTCCATGGCTTTTTCAGCTCGGGAACCAAGAAGCTCGGCGGCCATATCATTTTCGCCCTGCTCAAGATATATTTCCTTGAGACTTTCAAAGGCGCCCATGTTTTGATTGTCATGGTCAAGGACCTCTTTTAGAAAACCACCGGCTTTTTCAAGATCACCCTGATTTTGATAAATGACGGCCAGGCTCAATAGCTGCTCGATGCCCTTGTCCGCCTGGTCGCTGTTAAAATAGATATTTTTAAGCCCGATCCTTGATTCAACATCTTGATCATCAATATCTATGATGCCGCCAAATAGTTCCTTCGCCTTGTCCATATCTTTCTCTTCAAGAGAAATGTCGGCGGCCCTGCGAATTTCTATAATTGCTCCGGCCTTGTCATCCGAGGCCAGATAGTGGTCACCCAATTTTAAATGGGCTGGAATGTTCTTTGAATCGAGGGTTAAAATATCTCGAAGAGCGGTTTCTACATTGGCCACGTCGCCCTTTTTGAAAAGTACGTCCGACAAGGCGAATAACATGGATACCGCCTGTTCGATCTTGCCGGCGTTCCTGTAGATTTCCCCCAGAGATCTCATTGCCTGCTCGTTCTGGAGGTCTAGATTGATGACGTCGTTATAATAATCTTCAGCTTTGTCCATCTCATCGTTTTTCTCGGCCAGACCGGCAAGTGTAAGCAACTGGCTAATGGCCCCCTGGCTATTGTCCGTATTTACAAAGAGCTCCTTAAGGCCAAATAGGGCGTCAAAATTATCAGGCTGATGTTCAAGTACCTCCCTGAAGTCTCTTTCGGCCTCCTCATACTTTTTATTGTTAATCCTGAGCCCCGAGGCGGTAAGAAGGGTGGCGACCGCGTTATCCATCTCATCGATTTCTAAATATACATCCTTGATCTTGTCCAAGACTCCAAGATTTTCGCCGTTTATATCAAGCATCATGACAAGATAGTCATTTGCCAGATCAAACTCTTTTTTGGAAAAGGATGTCTCGGAAAGTTTTTCAAGGTGATCAAAAAGGGCCTTCGGGTCTTCCTGTTTTTCATAGATATCCAGGAGCGCGGCGTTTGATTCGGGCTGGCCTGACCGAAGATCAATAACCTTCTCATGACACTCCCCGGCCTTTGCGAAATCATCTTCCGCCCAGGCTTTGTCCGCCATCTTATGGAGAATCTCAATGGCGCCATCGAGATCGTTAAAAGATATTCTGTAATCCAGAAGGGCATTTTCCGCCTCCGGATTATCAGGTTCGATCCGGAGCACATGTTCAAGATACCCTGACGCCTTGTCCTGATCATCATCCTGCTCCGCCACTTCTCTCATATTCATAAGAAGATCAACAGCGCGAGAAGGATCGTCATCTCTAACCAGGGCGACAAGCTTCTCGGAAATTGAAAGATTGTCAGGTGATTCCTCCGCGGCTCTCTCCACATATTGGAAAAGTTTATCTTCCCTGTTCTGCTTTTCACAAAGGTCAACAAGGTTGGTCAGGGTAAGGCCGGCGTTTTTCGAGTCTTTGGTCTTGTCATAAATCCCAAGAAGTTTTTCATGAACAGGAATAGCGTCCCTGTTCTTTTCCAAGCTCATGCCCAGGTATTCAACCGCTTTATCGGTAAGGCCGGAATCAAGATAGATATTTAGAATATCATCAAGCCTTGAATAAGCTTCCTCTTCGGGCATAGTCGCGAAATCAAGTGGCTCAGGCTCGGGCTCGGGCTCAATATCTTCCTCTTTGGCGGAAAATAGATCGACCCCATCCTCCTCCAGAACATCCTCTTATTCAACAGGGAGTTCCTCAATCGGGATATCCTCTTCGACATCAGGAGGAGCTTCTTCAGCTTCAGGAATTTCATCAGAAGGGTCGTCCATGATTTTTTCAGCGGCATCTTCCATGGAAAGGGGCGACTCATCCGGTTCTTTATCAAGGGCGGCGCCCTCCTGGGGAATTTCCTCAATCTCATCCAGGTCAAGCTCCACATCCACTTCATCCGGAAGGGATTCAGGCTCTTCTTCCAAAGGCAAGGGTTCGACCTCTTCGGCTATGTCGGGCAACTCCTCTATCTCAGATATTTCCTCTGTTTCAGGAAGTTCCTCAGCCTGGGCAACTCCTCAATCTCAGGCACGTCCTCCACTTCAGGGGATTCCAGGGAAAGTTCTTGCTGGTCGGGGATTTCTTCAACTTCAGGAACCTGTTCAACGTCAGGCAGATCCTCCACGTCCTCAATTTCCGAATCGACTTCTACAACCGGAGGCCCTTCTTCCGGCTCATAGGCTGCAGGCTCAAGGAGATCAATCACATCTTCTTCGGCAGCCTCATCGACAACCGGTTCCTCCATGGCGGCTTTTAGGCTTTTTAGGCGTGACAGGGCAGGACCATTATCAGGATCAATATCCAGAATTCTCTCGCAGGTGCTCTGGATCACATCGGTTCTACCGCTATCCTCATAAACATTAATAACGTTGTGGAGCTTCTCCACCGCTATCTCGGGTTTACCGCCCTTAACCGCCATCTCGGCGACAATCTCCATGGCGCTTACCGAACCCGCAAGCTCGCCCTTGATGCCTGAAAAAGCTTTTAGCGCTCTATCGTATTGTTTTCCATCATCATATAAATCAGCCAGGTCTCTCATCATTTCGTAATTTTCAAAACCACGGGTTAATAGACCTTCATAGAGCTTTGTAAGCTCGCTGGTTTTCTCCTGCTTTTTCAGAATATCCCCACCGGCCATAAACTGGCCAAAAGCCTCTTCTTTAAACCCTTCGTTGAGATATCTTTGCCCGAGCTTGATTCGTCCCTTTATATTTTCCGGGGAGAGATCAATCAATTTTTTCATGGTGTTGAGAGCTTGTTTGATTTTCCCTTCAGATTCATAAATAGAGGCCGCCTTCTGATACTGGGCTACAACCTCTCCCATCAATCCCAGTTTATGATAGAGATTGGCCATTTTGACGTGAATCTCGACCAGAGACGGCTCAACGGTCAATAACTGTTTGTACACGGCAACAGCCTTTGGAAAAAAACCGCTATCAGCGTATGTCTCAGCTACTGTCAGATATTGATCCAGAGCTTTGTTTTTATCCTCTTCTTTAATATAGGCGTCAGCCAGTTTTAACCTGGTTCGCATGTCCGAAGGGTCTTCCTGGACTTTGGCCAGCAATTGGGCAATCGCGGCGCTCTCTTTTGATTTGCCCCGAAGACGTGAAAACAATCCCTCTTTTTTCTGCTTTTTATTCTTCGCCAATGGTTTTGCTCCGTAACGGATGGGGATAAAGATTTATAATGAATTATACAATAATTAAAAAATGATCATAAGCCAACTTTAAAAAACTGGTACAACTCACATATTATAAAATGAAACCCATTAAAGTAAATAGATACCTTTTGCGGGGTAAAAAGTCAAGAATGAGTGATGGTCCCTTTTTTCACTTGATTTTCAATTTCTCCACCGGCAGAGACTTAAACCACTCCATGGTCCTGGCAAATCCTTCTTCCAAGCCAACTCTTGGAGCAAACCCAAGCTCTTTTTTGATTCTGCTGTCATCAAACATCAGTGTGGCGCCGGTAAAAGCGATATTATACGGGGTAATCATAGGGCGGTTTTTGGATTTTATCGCTGACCAGGCTACTGACATTCCTTTTGCCAAACCGGCTGAAACCACTTTTGGCAGGGAAAACTTTGGAGGTTTATATCCGAGCTCCGCTGAAAGCTTTTCGCATAATTCCTCCCAGGTAATAGTTTCGTCATCAATCACAAGGTATGCCCTGCCTATACAATTTTCATTCTCAAGGCTCATCATGATGGCGTCTACAAGGTTATCAATATAGGTGAGATTGATGACGGTTTTTTTATCCCAAAAATAGAACATAAGACCCTTTGCCAGGGCATCGATAACCTCGGGGAAAAAGGTTCGGTCCCCTGGGCCGTATATCCATGTCGGGCGTAACGCCACCAGGGGAAGGTTCCTTTTTCGGAATAGTTCAAATAGAGCTTCTTCAGCCTCAATTTTCGTGTCCGGGTATTGGAAACCGGATTTTTCGCAGGGCATGTCATCGCCAAGAGGAACATCGGTTCTCAGCCCAAGGACATCGCTGGTGGAAAGATAGATAAAACGATCAACCTTATTGCCCAAAGAGGCGTCGGCAAGATTTACAGACCCTTCGACATTTATCTTACGGAATGTTTTCCAGGAACCAAAGTCAGTGACATGGGCGGCGCAATGTATCACCGCCTCCATTCCCCTGACCATTTCTCTGCAATTCTCCATGTTGGTAATATCCCCAACAACTTTTTCCCATACAATGTCGGACAGGGATTTTGTATCGCTTGTTTCTCTCATTAGGCAACGGATCTGATGCCCCTTTGACGCCAGCCTGTGAGCGATGGCGTTTCCAACAAACCCAGTTGCCCCTGTGATCAACACTTTCATCAACTCTCCTTCTTCCCTCTGCCGGCCAGCAAAATAGCTCTTTGCCCTGTTATGACGCACTGCAAAAACCAGCAACCCGTATTTATCACAAGG
>CAYSHR010000099.1:0-9569 GCA_964430795.1 uncultured bacterium | reverse complement strand
AATTAAAGTTTATGACGCTGATGAATCTCATGGTTTTATTTTAAGGATTGACTTTAAGACTTCCAAAGGCAACCTCAAGAAAATCTATGTTAAGAAATTTACAAAAATTGTTAACGCCGCCGGCAAAAACCTCTCCGCCAACAAATTAAAAGCCGGTAATCCTGTTCAGATTAAATATAAAAAAGGCAAAGGTGAAAATCTTATTGCCTTGGAAGTTATGGTTCTTTAAGAAAGCTATTATTTGTTGATTTTAAAAAGGCTGTTTATCAACAGCCTTTTTTCTTTCATAAAATCCGTACTTCAGGTTTTTTGATGATAAATCACTTTTCAGAGGACTTTGATTTTTCATTATGGGACTAAATCCCTCACCTTTATGGGAGGGTCAAACAGAGGAAGAAAAACATGAAAAGAATTATTATTACTATTATCTTTTGCCTTGCCCTGTCACCTATGGCGGCGTTTGCCGGTGGTATTGAGGGTGTTTATAATTGCCAGGGCGCCAACCCGAGTGGACAAGGAAATTATAAAGGCGCCGTCTCTATAATTAAAAATGGAGATGTCTATCAAATAACCTGGAACATTGGCGCGCAAACATATATGGGTGTGGGAATTCTGGAGGAGAATACTTTTTCGGTTGGTTATGCCAGTTCCGATAAGAGTTGGTTTGGCATTGTGGTATATAAAGTATCGGGAAATACTTTGACTGGAAAATGGACCATGAACGGAGGTAAAAAGCTCGGGACCGAAACCCTCACCAGGCGTTGATGGTTTATAGATAAATGCGGGCTAGAACACATATCTTCGAGAGCTTACATTCAGCAGAAGTCCAACGACAATCATCATTGTAATAAGGGATGATCGGCCGTAACTCATAAAGGGCAGAGGCATTCCAACTACCGGTGCCACCCCAATGACCATGGCTATGTTGATGAAGGTATGCCAGAATATGATTGACGCCAGCCCCACAGCCAGAAACGCTGCGAATCGGTCTTTTGAATAGAGGGCGACAGACATGGACCAGACAATTATTGTGAAATATAAAGCTAAAAGCACTATGCATCCAAAAAAGCCCCACTCTTCAGCGAAAACCGCGAATACAAAATCAGTATGGGGTTCGGGAAGAAATCCCAACTTATCCTGGGTGCTGTTTAAAAATCCTTTTCCAAAGAGCTTGCCTGATCCTATGGCATTAAGAGATTGGAGAATATGATATCCCTTATCGCTCGGGTCCATTTCAGGATTAAACCATATCAGAATTCTCTCCTTCTGGTAACCTTTAAGCAAAAACTTCCATGCCATGGGCGCTATAGCCCCAAAGGTAGCCAGCAATCCAATTATTGTATGCCATCTTATTCCGGAAAAAATCAGCATAGTGCCGCCGATCAGGATAAAGAGCATTCCGGTCCCAAGATCAGGTTGTTTTAATATCAGGAGGGTCGGTACGAGAATAATACCTCCAGGAATAATTATCTCTCTAAAGTTATATCCTTTTGGAACCTTATTGGTCGAAAGGTATTTTGCCAGGGCAAGGACAAGACCCAACTTTGCCAACTCAGACGGTTGGAACCGCAATCCAGCCATTACAAGCCAACGCTTCGCTCCGTGGATTGTCGGTCCGAAAAACAGAACCGCTACAAGCAAAATAAGGAATGCGGAATATATCCAATAGGCTGTTCCTTCATGCAGTCTGTAGTTGATGATAAAAGCCACAATCAAGAAAAGGACTCCAATAATTGACCACCGAAACTGGCTGGCGAAATTCAGCTTCATTCTGTCATAACGGGAATCGGTTTGATCAAGGTTTGTTGTTGAAAATAGATTTACAAGACCAATTACAACAAGCAGCGCCACCATAACCAGCAGAACCCAATCAAAATTAGCGACAATCCTTCTGTCTATTTTGCTGATAAATCGGGAATCAGGATTTTGATAATTTTTTCTTCTAAAATTTAGAGCCATTTATTTCTACAGTCCCTACCTTTGCAGACCTGTTTGCAAACAGGATAAGTTCAGTTTTCATTTGTAGCACTTTGTTCTTCTTCTGGTAAAGGCGCGGCTCTGGCTCTGCGACGTTTTTCAAAATATGTCGCCAGAACTTCTCTGGCTACAGGCGCCGCGGCGGTTCCGCCATGGCCGGAATGTTCAGCCAGAACCACTACCGCGATTTCGGGATCATCCGCCGGAGCATAGGCGGCGAACCAGGCATGATCCCTGTGTTCCCATTTCATGTTTGATATGTGAATCCTACGGGCTTTTATTTTTCGAACCTGGGCTGTCCCTGTTTTGCCGGCTACAAGAACATTCTTGAGTTTCGCCCTGTGCCCTGTACCGCTCGGGGAGTTTACAACTCCTGTAAAACCGCGATTTAATATCTTTAGAATTTTCTTGTCAATATCCACAGTTCTTATAACTTCCGGACCGAATTCCTTTATTACTTTTCCGTCAGGATTTAATATTTTGTTAACCAGTCTGGGTTTGTATACAACGCCGCCGTTAGCCACTGTCGCGTAAATAACAGCCATTTGCAGAGTTGTCACAAGGTTGTAGCCCTGTCCAATGGCGCAGGAGAGGGTTTCTCCGGCGATCCATTCGCTGCCCAGCTTTTTCAATTTCCATTCCTTGGTTGGCACGGTTCCCTTTACTTCAAGGGAAATATCTATTCCTGTTTTGCCGCCAGCGCCAAGGTCATTGGCCCAGCGGGCTATTCTATCAACACCGATTTTCAGTGACGCTTTGTAAAAGAATACATCGCATGAACGAACAATAGCCTTGTGTATGCCCACGGTTCCATGCCCTTGCTTGCTCCAGCATCTAAAAACTCTGTCGCCATATTTCCATTTTCCAAGACATGTGGCTCTCCAGCCCTTTTTTATCACTTCTGAGTGAAGGCCGGCAAGGGCGGTCACAATTTTCCAGGTGGAACCAGGTGGATAAGCGTTGCTGATAGCTTTATTTGTCAAGGGTTTTTTTGGATCGTTCAGGAGTTTATCCCACTTCTCTTTGGTAAGAACCCTCGAAAATATCTCCGGATTATATCCTGGTAGGGAAAGGGCGCAAAGCACCTCGCCTGTTCGCACGTCAAGAGCAATTACCGCGCCTGACTTATTCCCAAGAGCTCTCATTGCCTTGGCCGCCGAAACCACAAGGTCGATATCAACCGCCATTACAAGACTTTTTCCAGCCACCGGTTCTGTTCTATCCAGAGTGTCAAGGACCACATTTCGGGCGTTTTCCACTATTGTTTCGCTTCCAAACTGCCCTTTGAGAAAACTTTCGTATGATTCCTCTATGCCTGTTCTGCCGGCGAAATCACCAGGGCGATAATCGGTGTAGTCAGGCTCGACAAGTTTCTCCGGACTGATCTCGGATATTCGTCCCAGGAAATGACACATCAACTCTTTGTAAGGATATACTCTCTTTGTTTCGTCGTTGATAGTCAGAGGCGGACCAAGGCCATATGTCATGGACATGGTCTCAATTTTGGCGACATCTTCCCAGTCGATGTCGGTTTTAACTTTAATGGTGCTGTAACCGCCGCCCTGGTTAAACCTCTTTTTAAGGAGAGAGAAATCTACTTTTAGAAGACGGCTGATTTTTTCAAGGTATTTCAGACGCAGCTTTCTTGACTCTTCAGAGGTTTTTCCTTTTATGGTTAACGGGTGAAAATAGACGTCAAAACTTGGCTTGTTATCAACAAGAGTTTTCATGTCTCTGTCATAAATAGTGCCTCTGGGCGCGGCAAGACGAACTTTTCTTATTCTGTTGTTTTCAGCCTGTTCAGTATATTTTCCACCTTTTATAATTTGGACATACCAGAGCTTTCCAGCCAGGCAGACAAAGGCGATTATCACCCCTATCAGCAAATAGCCCCAATTCTTTCTCAGTACATCATCTTCAACAGAAGTTTCCAATAGAACCTCTTTTTATTTCCTTGCTAAGTTACCGCTAGATAGTTTCTGTCCAGGTTTTAGGACAGGAACTAGATAAAACCGAAACCATCTTTTGACCGCATCAGGCTCGGCGTACCGGCATCCTCAATTACCCAAAGGGTCCTAAAAAGCACAGGTGAAACCACAATGTTCCAGATCAATCTTCCGGGTAACGACCATAGCAGAGCAACTCTAATGCTCCAAGACGCCTCAAAGACTGAAAGAAGCAGGAATTCCGTTGCTACAAAAGAGACAGAAACAGTTACGGCGGCGATTATCTGAAATATTAAGGACCTCAAATAGAAGTTTTTTCCAAACCTTTGCATGGCGTAGAAGATGATTACGTAGGTTGTCGTGTACAATCCAGGTTGAAAACCCATTAACGCGTCATTTATATATCCGAGGACAAAGGCCAGCAGAACACCTCTGACAGGATCGTGAAAAACAGCAAAATAAACCAGTATAAGCAATGTAAGATCAGGGCCGGCGCCCAAAAATGAGAAATACTCCATCCATATTCTCTGAATAAAGATAGCCATGAATGTAAAGGCCCCGAAGAGTAATGCTTTTTTCAATTGTTACTCCTCCGCGTCAGGGGACAACAAGTTCAAAACGCCTTTTTCGGCTGGGGCGAGTATGGCCACTTCCTCCACTTTATCAAGGTCAAAGTCGGAAACAACTTCCGCGTCAAGATACATTTTTGATTCGTCTTTTGAAACCTTGCTGACCTTTCCCACCACAAGACCTTTTGGGAATATTCCGCCAAGACCCGAGGTGATGACAATGTCTCCAAAAGCCACATCCTCATTTCTTTGCAGAAATTTCAGTTTCATTGGAATAAGGCTCTGCCCTTTCGCTATGGTGTTCGCTCTGCAACTCTGAACAATTGCGGGTATTGAGGAGTTGGCGTCAGTAATAAGCAGAACCTTGGAAGCAAAGGGCATGGTGCTTACAATATGTCCAACCAATCCCTTGTCGGTAACCACAGCCATTTTCAGCTTTACGCCGTCCCTCTCTCCTCTATCCAGGGCAAGAACCTTGTATTCCTTTGATGAAGGTCTGGCGATAACTCTGGCCAGGGTTACTATTTTGGGTTTATTTTCCTTAAAATTCAGGTTCTCGGGAATGGACAGGAGGTTGGCGTGACGTTGAACCTCCAATACCTTTTCCGTAAGAAGGTGAACCTTTTTTTCAAGTTCCTTGTTTCGCTCAATAAGATGATCATACTCCTGGCGAATCGTAGAAACAGATGTATAATTTGAAACAGCGCCGCCGACTTTTCCAAAAGGAAAATTAATAACTTTGTAAATCGGTTCATAAATAGTAAGGACCAGCCTGCCGAAAAAACCGGCGTTGGTTTTGTCGTCAATGCTGGAAGATATTATATGAAGCCCGGCTAAAACAAGGGCCAGTGAGATAAGCAGGGCTCTATATTGTCTTAAAAATTCCCTCATATTCTAGGATTTCCAAATTGTTTTTTTGTTCACACACACTCACAAAAAGGTGCTTTATAGGATTCTGAAAGGGAATAAAGGGGAGCCCGCTATTATTGAATATCTCTTTACGAGTTAATTGCCACTTTTTTCAAAAGGTCCAGTTCATCCAGAGCTTTTCCCGTTCCCAAAACAACCGCGGCAAGAGGATCGTCGGCAATGGTAATGGGCAATCCGGTTTCTTCCCGCAACAATACGTCAATATGTTTTAGCAAAACGCCGCCGCCGGCAAGTACAATACCCTTGTCAACGATATCCGAAGCAAGTTCCGGCGGAGTGCGCTCAAGAGCCACCCTTACGGCATTTACAATAGTGTTGATAGGTTCGATCATCGAGTCCCTGATCTCGTCGGAATTGATCTCGATGGTCTTTGGAATGCCGGCCACAAGGTCCCTGCCTTTTACTTCCATGGTCAATATTTCATCTGTGGGATAGGCTGTGCCAACGGTCATCTTTATCCGTTCCGCGGTGCTTTCTCCAATCAGAAGATTGTATTTGCGCTTCATATATTGGATGATTGCTTCATCCATTTTGTCCCCAGCCACTCGAACCGATTGGGACAACACTATTCCAGCCAGAGAGATTACAGCCACCTCCGTGGTGCCGCCGCCTACGTCAACAATCATGTTGCCCGATGGTTCCATGATGGGCAACCCCGCGCCAATAGCCGCGGCCATGGGTTCCTCAATAAGATATACTTCCCGGGCGCCGGCGCTCATGGCGCTTTCCTTTACGGCACGCTTTTCCACTTCAGTGATTCCAAAAGGCACGCAGATAATTATTCTGGGACGAACAAGGGTCTTGCGATTGTGGGCTTTTCGGATAAAATATCTGAGCATCTCACGGGTAACCTCGAAATCGGCGATTACTCCTTCACGCATTGGGCGAATAGCCACGATGTGACCGGGTGTGCGCCCAACCATCATCTTGGCTTCCTTACCAACCGCGAGAACTCTTTTCATTCCCCGGTAATCTTTCTGGACCGCGACAACGCTGGGCTCGGAGAAAACAATACCCCTGCCCTTGACGTATACCAAGGTGTTGGCGGTCCCCAAATCTATAGCCAGGTCATTGGAAAAAAGACCCAGAATCGCATCCAGAAACATACTCTAGTTCCTTATCCTTGCTCCCCAATTAGGGATTATGGTCTTTATATAACGCTTTCAAGTAAAATTGCAAGCACTAATTGTCCATGTAACATATTAAAATATTTGGGTAAAAATATCGCAAAGACTGCCATGGCCCTCTTTTTTGATACTTCTACTAACGGTTTTGACAAGGTGCGTCATAAAAAGGTTAAATGTTTTTCGACTTCAATGAAGCAAGGCATACTGAAACTGTAAAAGGGCGTCTTTGAAAACGACAAGCGCCGGTAAATAATGAAATAGAAAAGATAACTATTCCTTCCACTATTGGAACCCGTTTTGATTTAGTTATTCCAAAACCATCTTCATAAAAAATATAACTCACCCTCAAAAATAGGCACCATCCAAACACATTCGGATTATACCATATTCCTTTTGCTTTTGACACGGTTTAATATTTTGCCCTGCTTATAAATTCCCAATTTTTGTAACTTCTAAAAATTTAAGCGATTGCCCGATCATTGCCCCTTGACGAATCAACATAATATTCTCTTGCCATAGCAATCTTTCCCGGGCGATTCGCGAATCGCCCCTACGATCCTGTCGGTTTATAAACAAAGCTACTCATTAAAAACAGCCTGGGCGGCGTGCGAATAGCCCCGGGCGAATTTGCATAAACAGGCTCCCCTCTACCTCTGGGAGAGGGGCTGGGGGTGAGGGCTTATCCACGGTTTTTTTTAATCTCTATTGCGAAAAGATTTCTTAATGAGTATCCTGTTCCGGTTGGATTCATCAGGTAATTTTAAAAGCCCAACATTTTGGGCTATGTTCCAAGGGGGGTTCAAATGGCAGTACTTCACGGAAAGGTATTAATCGCCCAGGGCGGCGGTCCAACCGCTGTAATAAACCAGAGTCTTGCCGGCGTAGTGCTGGAGTCGCGGAAATTTCCGCAGGTTACAAAGGTTTATGGCGCGGTCCATGGCCTTGACGGGGTGGTCCATGAGAATTTTCTGGATCTGACCCAGGAGACCGCCCACAACCTTGAGCGTATTGCCCATACTTCCTCCTCGGGTTTGCTCTCCACAAGAACCAAGCCTGATCAGGACTACTGCTTCCGCATGTTTGAGGTGATGAAAGCCCATGATATTCGGTATTTCTTTTACATCGGCGGTAATGATTCATCCGACGCGGTCCGAATTGTAAACGAGCAGGCTGAAGCTGAAGGGTATGAGTTTCGCACAATCCACATTCCCAAGACCATTGACAATGATCTGGTTTTAAATGATCACACGCCGGGCTATCCTTCAGCGGCGCGATTTGTCGCCCAGGCTTTTATGGGCGTCAACCTGGACAACAGGGCGATACCGGGGGTTTATATCGGTGTTGTCATGGGCAGACACGCGGGATTCCTTACAGCTTCATCGGTCCTTGGGCAGGTCTTTCCCGACGATGGTCCCCATCTTGTATATCTGCCTGAAAGAGCCTTTGACAGGGAGAAGTTCCTTGCTGATGTGGATAGAGCATATACAAAGCACGGCCGCTGCGTTATCGCTGTAAGCGAGGGAATCGTGGACTCGCAGGGAACTCCTATTGCCGTGACTCTGGCGGATAATATTGAGAAAGACGCTCATGGGAATGTCCAGCTTTCAGGCACCGGCGCCCTTGGGGACATGCTGAAAAAGACCATCACTGACAACTTGGATATATCCAGGGTAAGAGCCGATACTCTGGGCTACCTTCAGCGGTCCTTTGCCGGAGTTGTTTCCGATGTTGACCAGCATGAGGCCAGGGAAGTGGCTGAAAGAGCGGTGCAGTACGCCATCTGGCACAACCTTGACGGCTCGATGACCATCAAAAGAACCGGCTTTTATTCGGTGACTTACCAGCTTGAACCCCTGGAATCAGTGGCTGGAAAAACCAGGCTAATGCCTGATGAATATATTAATGATGAAGGAAATTTTGTCTCAAACGCTTTCAGGTCTTATCTGCGTCCTCTGGTTGGCTCAGGCTTTCCCAATACTCAGCGTTTGCGCGCTCCTGAGGTCAAAAAAGTTCTGGGGAAATGGAGCAAAAACATATAGAGGGAAATTAACATGCCGATGAATGATTCCTGGCAAAAAGTATTTTCCAATGATGGCGGTGTATTTTGGAGTTGGCGACCAAAATGAAAGTTGAAAAGGACATAGTTCTGGTGATCGCTCCTCCCTTCGGTCCTGAAGGTCCGCCCATGGGATTGGCCTGCCTCTCGTCCCACCTTCTCTCAAATGGATTTACAGTGGAGGTAATGGACGCCAATATTAGGCTTTATAATGACACCGGCGCCGCGGATTCCACATGGTGGTCCATGGACTCAAAAGCCATGTGGGTCTATCCATCGGCCATATCAAAAACCTGGGGTTCCTTTAGTGAGCACCTTGATAAATATGTTGACCAGTTGGCGACAACGGCCACATCCATATTTGGTTTTTCGGTTCACTCCGACAACAGATTATGTTCGGCTTTGATGATAAAAAAGTTAAAAGACGCGCGGCCGGACGTAAAAATTATTGCCGGCGGCATGGGCGTAACTTCCATTGATGAGCGCAATACATTTCCAAAAGGGCTTGTGGATTTTTTTGTTGTCGGCGAAGGGGAGAACACCCTTCTGGAGTTGGTCCATGCCTTAAAAAACGGTAATGAGACTATTGACATCAAAGGCGTCGCTGCCTGGACCGGGCAAGAATACTCCGAGCCTGTAAAGCGGCCGTGGGCAAAGTCCCTTGATGATTTTACCTCACCAACTTTTGAACAATTTGATCTTTCTTTATACTCAACGCCAAACCTCCCTATTCTGACTTCCCGGGGTTGCAAGAACGGCTGCGTAATCTGTAATGACAGAATACTCATGGGAAAATATCGCTCGGCCTCAGCCCAAAAAATATTCGATTCAGTCATCTATTATATCGAGGAACTCGGTGTAAGAGACTTTATGTTCAATGATCTTCAGGTAAACGCGAACCTTGAGGAAATCGACAAATTCTGCTCCATGATAATCGACGCGGGGCAAGAAATAAGGTGGAACG
>CAYSHR010000098.1:0-9600 GCA_964430795.1 uncultured bacterium | reverse complement strand
GTGGGTCTGGCTATTGGAAACACCCTTATCAACCGGTCAAAGACCTTATTGACTTTTTCCATAGTTTCGGGATTGAAATAACCAACCTTTTTTATGGTTTCTCCCAGGCAGATAACGCCGCCGTTTTCCCCAATGGCGCCATCTACATCAAAGTAAGTAGTAATGGAAAGACCATGCCCGGCTGTGCGCCCTGTAACTAAAAAAACCTTGATGCCGGCTTTACGGAGCTTTGAAATGTAATCAAGATTGGCGCCGGGGATTTTTCCATTAATGGTTACAGTGCCGTCAACATCCGATGCAAGAACCTCTATTTCAGCCAGAACTTTTTCAGGAATTGGAAATGACATGGTCCACAATCTCATCAATGGATGCCGTTCTTCCTTCCGAAAGGGAGGAGGGCGGCGTGATTTGGTCGTTGACTATTTTCAGATAGAGAAGAGTCGCGCCTATTACCGCGATGGGCATAACAAAAAAGTTGATAAAAGGTATTATTGTTGTAAAGAAAAAAGAAGCCCCCATTCCCATGCAGGCGCCCTTGTTTTTAAAAATAAATCGGGTCTTCTGCCCAAAAGTCTCGCGTTTTCGGCTGAAAGTAAAATCCATATACTCAAAGGCAAGGAAAAAGATCGTAAGCAGAGGCGCGGCAATGGCGTAAAAAATACTGCCGAGAACAGGGATAAAATTGGCAAGAAGCAAAATTATCTGTAGCGCCAAAAACATGGATAGCTTTTTTATCTCATTGGTGACCGCGGCGGAGGAATCCTTAATGAGAATCTTAAATGAGAAAGGCTCATCAATCGTTTTCCCCAGATAAATTTCCTCTGTACGCTGGGAAAGAACGTCAAGAAAGGGCGAAGCTATTATGCTCCCAATGGCGGTAAAGCCAAAAACCATAAAAAGAGCGTAAAGAAGAATAAAAACAACCGAAACAAGATAATAAAGTATTTTTCCATACCAGGCTTCCCAGGTGGGAACCCAGGAAATAAGATCGCCGAAATAGGCATAAAAAATCCAGGTTCCTATGCCGAAAATGAGTATGTTTATTCCAAAGGGGATAAGAAAGTAACGTACAAGAGGGAGGTTTGACAGAAGAAATTTTATCCCTTTAAAAGGAGTGGCAAGGCCGTCATAGAGGTTTGGTTTCATAACTGATAACCTACTGGGGAATTAGCCCGATAACAAAATTAACAAGATCAATAAGAGCAAGGAGCAAAGTCCGTAGGCCGTCATCAGATGGATTTGAGAAAAAGGATCCCACGTCTACGCCAAGCCACTCGGGGAGAATTGGAAAATCAAAGACCCCCAGGTTGACAAGCAGGTCGTTGAACATTCCCAGATTTAGAGTATCAAGGGTATAAGGGTGGGGGTCGATGTCGGAGCCTTCCCAAAAAGCGTAGCTCAGTTCAACGCAGAGTTCCTGGAGAATCGGTGCGAGGCCGTTATCAAGGGTAAGGAGATTTACTATCTGAACAGGGTCGGTCTCGGGATCAAAAATGGAATCCTTGTCAATATCGTAATAACGAATCTGGTCATTGAACTGGTAATCCCTTTCTGTCTCCAGTTGGTCGAACATCATGGCCAACCGCTCAAAAGTATGCCCCAGCAAAAGCCCCGCTTTTTCCATTCTCTGGAATCCCTGAGTATCTTTTACTTTGAGAAAATCAGGATATTCCGGGTCTGTCAGAAGCCCTTCCAACAGATCGATGATTTCCAGTATCATCTCCGTGGTATCAGTGGTTTCAGGCAACACAACGGCGTCAAAATCGAAATTGAGATCATGAGCCAGGAGTATTTCGATCACGGCGTTTAAAAGTGAGGAGATTGAACCGAAAAAGTAGAGGTCTGTTTTGTCAAACTCACCCTCAAAGGAAACAAGGGAATCGCCGTCGAGGATAATCCTGTAAAAGGCTATCTCGAAGAGGAATTCGTCCAATTCCTCTTCCATCTCATAATAGAGCATCTCGTTTTCCGCGAAATCCTTGGCCACGGTGTCGTTCAGATACTCTTGAATATAGTCGCCGATCAAGGAGCCCTGGGCCCTGACAACAGCCTCCTGGTTGCCGCTAACCGGATCGGGCGCGGCTGTGTAAAAAAGGGTCGAAGCCAGATTGATGATCTCGTCCACCAGGTTAATAAGCTGGGTCTGGTGAGCCAGGATCAATCCGAAATTGGCGTCGGTGCAGGCCCGGCATTTGTCTCGGGCAACTTTAAAAGCTTCAGCCGCCTGGGCGCCCTGGTTTTTCATAAGATACTTCTTCCCGATTTTCACTATCTCCATAAGGGAAGGGTCCTCATCCTCATCAAATTTCTGCCCACAGGATAAGGCTAGAAAAACAGACAACACGATGCAGATTGTCAGGATCGAAAGGTATCTTTTATTCACAGGGCGCTCCCAAAAAAGAAAATCCGATTAATTACTCAAATAGTCTAGGGAATGAGAATGGGAATTGTCAAATATTTATCAATTGGTAACCATTCAGTAACAATGTGTCTTTTTGTTGTGGCGGCCACGGGGGGCCGCCCAATGCAGGGCAACCACAGGGGGTTGCCCCTACGAAAACGGAATGTTTACATCAACATGTAAACATTATGGACAGGGGCGCACACGGTGCGTCCCGTGCCGTGGTCGTCCGGAATTTTGGGGCAATACAAGATTCGCCCCTATGACCCATTAACCATCGATAACTGAATGGTTACTTCAATTGAGAAGAAAAATAATTGAAAGAGTAAGGAAAAAGCCCTTTTCATACCCGCAAAAAATCTTTAGAATTACACCCTAAAATTCGACAGGAAAAATTTTAATAACAGTTGGCTTTTGCCTTTATCAGTTATTTCGGAGGAAATTATGGCTGATGTAATTTGGGAACCTTATGGCGATTACCTGGAGAAATCCAATATTCGCAGGTTTATGGACAAGCACGGGATAAAGACTTACAAGGAGCTGGTTGCTCGCTCCACCCAGGATATTCGCTGGTTCTGGGAGGAGGCTCTTACAGACCTGAATGTCGAATGGTATAAACCATATGACAATATCCTGGATATGAAAAAAGGAATTCAGTGGGCGAAATGGTTCTGCGGTGGCAAGACCAATATCGTGCTCAATTGCGTTGACAGGCACGTCAAGGAAAATCCTGACAAGGAATGCCTTGTCCATGAAGGTGATGACGGCGCCGTAACATCTTTGACATATGGCCAGATGGACAAGATGATCTGCAAGGCGGCAAATGCGCTAAAATCCCTTGGAGTAAAGAAGGGCGACACTGTCTCGATCTATATGCCCATGGTTCCTGAAATTGTCGCCGCCTATTTCGCGAGTCTCAAAATCGGTGCTGTTGTAATTCCGGTATTTTCCGGATTCGGGCAAGCCGCTTTGAGCGTCCGGTTGGACGACGCGAAGGTCAAAGTCCTCTTTACCGCTGACGGTTCCTCCAGAAGAGGCAAGCTTTTTCCAATCAAGCCCGAAGCCGACAGAGCTTTGGAAAACGCGCCTTCTGTAGAGAATGTAATCGTTTTAAAAAGAATGGGCATTGATGACACGCCCATGACAGCCGGCCGGGATCATTGGTGGCACGAACTTGTTGATACCCAGGCTGATAGCTGCGCCACAGAAGAACTTGACGCGGAAGATCACTGCATGATCATCTATACATCAGGCACAACAGGCAAACCCAAAGGCACGGTTCACACTCATGCCGGAACTATGGCTCAGTGCGCCAAGGAGCTTGGTTACGCCTTTGATGTCAAAGCCGACAGCCGTTTTTTCTGGGTCACCGATATCGGCTGGATGATGGGGCCGTGGCAGATGATCGGCGTTCAGTTTCACGGCGGCGCTCACATGATCTTTGAGGGCGCGCCCAACTGGCCAACTCCCGCCCGTTTGTGGGATATGGTGGAGCGCCATAAAATATCTCACCTTGGAATAAGCCCCACCGCCATTCGTCTTCTGATGACCTATGATATAAAGTGGGTTGAAAAACACGACATGTCTCTGGTGAAATATCTAGGCTCCACAGGAGAGCCATGGGACCCTGATTCTTACAAGTGGTTTTTCGAGAAAATCGGACGATCCAAGGCCCCCATTATCAACATTTCCGGCGGCACAGAAATCATGGGCTGCCTTTTGTCGCCTTTGCCCATAACGCCTTTAAAGCCCTCCACTCTTGCCGGTCCGGGTCTTGGTATGGATGTGGCGGTTTTTGATAATGACGGCAACCCCATCAAGAAAGGCATTGGGCATCTTGTATGCAAGCAGCCGGCGCCATCAATGACAAAGGGTTTTCTCAATGATCCGGATCGTTATATCGAGACATATTTTTCCATGTGGGATGACATCTGGTATCACGGCGATTGGGCCGAGATTGACGACGATGGTTTCTGGTACATCAGGGGCAGGTCCGACGATACCATCAAAGTTGCCGGAAAGAGAACAGGTCCCGCGGAAATTGAGGCTGCCCTTATAGAACACGAAGGGGTGATGGAAGCCGCGGCCATTGGCGTGCCTGATCCAATCAAAGGGCAGGACGTTGTTTCCTTCGTTGTCCTTCGACCCGGAAAAACAATGTCGGAGGAACTGCGAAAGGAGCTGGAAGCCCAGGTTGTTTATCATATGGGAAAAACCCTGCGGCCAAAAGCTTTGCTCTTTGTCGATGCTCTTCCAAAAACCAGGTCCGCGAAAATATTACGAGGCATCATCAAGAAAAAATATCTTGGAGAAGATGTGGGCGATATCGCTTCGTGTGAAAATCCCGAGGCCATTGACGCTATTGCCAAGGCCAGGTAGAAGGATGGGGCGCTGCCCCATACCCCGCCAAAGGGACACAGTCCCTTTGGAATCCCGCGATTAAAGCTTGGCTTTAATCTGGAATTAAAAGAGATGTCTTATTGACAGGCAATAATGCCATAAAAGGGTTTAGGGTTAAGTAGAGCATTACGATTATTTATTAAATCCCCGGAAAACCGGTGGCGTGGGTCAGGCCCAAGCCTGCCCAAGTTTCTACGCCCTGCCTATACTGTTTTCTTTTTAAAACAAATGTGTCGTCGGGTTATTGCTGCCGGCGGCACGCCGGTTATCTACAACTAGGGCATTTGAAGCTGTCGTGGTCAATCTCCATGGTTTTCTCGAAGACTTCAGGCAGGGCAGCCGGGAGATAATAGTTTCCACACTTTTCGCATGAAAGCATTTTTGACTCTTTTACAACAAGGCTTTCTTTTTCATTCCGCCTGTTGATGGACCTTACGCCATTTTTCTCGATCATGAATATGGCGTTTGTCGGGCAGACATAAGCGCATGTGCCGCAAGCAATGCATACGTCGCTTTGAAGATGCCACGGTGTTGTTACCTCTCTGTTTTCTCCACGCCCTTCAAAGGTAATGGCCGCCACGCCGACAATCTGGGCGCAGGCTCTGACACAGAGGGCGCAAAGAATACACTCATCTCCTCTTTTGGTGAGCCTTTCAGGAACTGTTACATCGTATTCCTTTGCCATTTTCACAAGGGTGGGTTCACCTTGGCAACGAGCAAGGAGTAGTTTTAATATCCACTGGCGGTTTTTGAAAATTCGATCATTATTTGTGGTTACAACAAGGCCATCCTGCCTTATTTCATAAACACACGATGGCGCCAGGCGGGTCTTTTTCCTGCCGTGACTTTCCTCAACTATCTCCACCATGCAGAGTCTGCAAACACCGTAAGGCTCGATGTTTTCATTAAAGCACAGGGTGGGAATATTGATATTCAGATTTCTGCAAGCCTCAAGTAACAGTGTGCCCCTTGGAACTGTCACCGTTTTGCCGTCAATGGTCAAAGTATGTTCGATTTTACCCACGGATCACTCCTTGGAAGTCCGATTTCTCATCGAGAATTCTAGTTATGAGTTTTCTTTTAATTTGTCCAAAAACTTCTTTGATTTGTCCACGTTCATATGACTGTGGTATTTTTCCTCATTAATAACAATAGGACCTAAAGCGCATGCCCCAACGCAGTTGACCCTCTCCACTGAGAATTTCCCGTCTTTGGTTGTTTTGCCTTCGTCAATACCAAGATCATGGCATACATAATCGAGGATTCTGCCGGCGCCCATAACGTGGCAGGCTGTTCCCAGGCAAACGCAGATGTGGTTGTCGCCCTTTGGCTCCATGGAGAAGGATTTATAAAAAGTCGCCACATGGTATGTATGAGACAAAGGTAAATTGAGTTTGGTTGATATGTATTCCAGAGCTTCCTTTGGGAGGTACTTGAATTCTGTTTGAACATCCTGCAATACCTGGATCAGGGCGCTTTTATCCTGGCTATATCGACCGATCATTTCATCGATTTTTGTAAGTTCAGCCCGCATGTTTTTACTCCTGCCCTATTTTTACTTTGGCTTTAAGAATTTCGTATCTCTTTAAGACTTCAGCCTGAATATATTTGACGAGTTCTGGTGTGAGGTGGCGGTATCGCCCCTGTTTATCTTTTCCGCCGCCGGTTTCATCAAACATGTAATCCTTGATATTTCTGATGGCGGCGAAATCATTCACCGGGCGAAGGTTCTCTATGTCTAAGGTGATGTTGTATTTACCTTTGTCCACTTCATACAAGGGAAAAATCCCTGTTTCGGTTGCCAGCCTGGCCAGCTTTATTGAGGAAGAGGCCGGACATCTCCAACCTGTTGGACAGGGGGCGAAAACGTGAAGAACGGCCGGGCCCTTGGCTTCTTTGGCTTTTTTGATTTTATCTATAAAGTCAAAGGGGAAGGCCACGTTTGCCGAAGCTACGTAAGGAATGTTGTGAGCCGCGCAGATTTCGGTAAAATCTTTCTTCCAGGTGCTCTGGCCGGTGCTTGCCGCACCTGAGGGGCTGGTGGTGGTTGACGCGCCAAGAGGAGTTCCCGAGGAACGCTGGATTCCAGTGTTCATATATGCTTCGTTGTCATAGCAGACATAAATATAGTCATGCCCTCTTTCCAACGATCCCGAAAGAGCTTGCAAACCAATATCCATGGTTCCGCCGTCGCCGCCAAGAGCAAGGACGGTAGGTTTTTCCCTGCCATCATTGAAGTGGATGTTTTTTCGCTGTAATACCTTTATCCCCGCTTCAACTCCGGAGGCTACAGCCGCGGTGTTTTCAAAAGCCACATGAATCCATGGCAGCGCCCATGCCATATAAGGATAGGGCGAGGCAATAATCTCCATGCAACCGGTGGCGTTGCAAACTATAGTGTTTCTGCCCAAAGTTTTAGCGATAAGTCGCAGAGCCGTGGCCGGCGCGCAACCCTGGCACGCGCGATGACCGTGTACAAAAGGCTCATCTTTTGGCAATGTGCGGGCCGCGAAAACACCTATATTTGAATCTTTCATTCCCGAACTCCTACCATTTCGTAATTGGGAATTTCCTCGTTTTTAATTTTTTCCTCAGCTTTAAGGATAATTTCAGCGAAATCTTTGCTACGTACATCCCTGCCGCCCAGGCCGCCAATCACGCCAACCACTTTTGGCGGGTTTGGGAAATTGTATAGAGCGCTTTTTATTTCCGAGGCTACCGGTCCTCCGGGACCGCCGGTGCTTAGGCTTCTATCAAAAACCACCACATTTTTTGCTTTGCCGAGGATCCTTTGCACATCATCAAAAGGAAAGGGGCGCCACAGTCGCAACCGGGCAAGACCAACCTTTTTGCCGGCATCCCGTAGAATATCTATTCCTCCCCTGGCGCTTTCGGTAAGGGCGCCCATGCCAAGAAGAATGGTTTCGGCGTCATCGCACCTGTATTGCTCAACAGCATTGTATTTTCTGCCAAAGGTCTTTTCAAAATCGGCCCACACTTCATCGATTACCACTCTGGAGTTAATAAGGGCTTGGTCATGAGCCATTCTGGTTTCCGTATAAACCTCCGGTATTCCTACAGGTCCCATGGATAGGGGCTTATTGGGATCAAGTCTGTAAACCGGTTTGAAGGGCGGCAAAAAGTCCGCTACATCCTTATCGGGAATGAGCATAATCGGTTCAACAACATGACTTAGGGTAAAACCGTCGAAATGGAGCATAAGGGGCAGCATGGCCCTGTTATCCTCAGAGATTTTAAAACCACATATAGTAAGGTCATAAGCTTCCTGGCCGTTTTCCACAAAATATTGAATCCACCCTGTATCTCTTGCCATCATGGCGTCGGAGTGATCCCCCCATATGCTGATGGGGGCTGAGAGAGCCCTGTTGGCCACAGTCATAACCATGGGCATTCTCATTGAAGAGGCGATGTAAACGATCTCCACCATAAGGGCAAGACCCTGAGACGCGGTGGCGGTAAAAGTTCTGGCGCCCACCGCCGCTGTTCCTATACAGGTGCTCATTGCCGAATGTTCTGATTCCACAGGGATGAATTCGGCGTCAAGATGCCCATTAGCTACAATTTCCGAAAGATGCTCAACAATATGAGTTTGGGGCGTGATGGGGTAAGCCGCGATGGCATCCACATTACATTGCTTTACAGCTTCTGAGATGGCTATGGAAACCTCCATGCCTATGCGTTTGTTTTTTGTCATCAGCTACCCTCCTCAACCATGACAATGGCCTCGCTTGGGCATTCGGCGGCGCAGATACCGCACCCCTTGCAGTATTTGAAATTGAAATCGTAATATTTTTTATAAAGGTTACCCCCGGTTCCTTTCTGCCTGGGGACCAACCTTCTGGAATCATCCGGGCAAAAAACCCAACAGAGCCCGCAAGCGATGCACTTACTCTCATCGGTTTTGGGAAGGAAGCTTCGCCAGTCTCCTGTTTCAAACTCAACAGCATTGCCCGCTGTTTCAACAACGCAACCCAGAGGAATCTCTTTCCAGGAAGGCAGCTTGCTCATTTAATCCTCCAATAGGGCCTTTTCAAAGGCCGCTTCCATAACTGCGTAATTTATTCCGGCAATCTTCCCAAACCGCTCTTTAAGAGGCTCTTTCATAGATTCCAGATTGACTGCGCCGGTGGCGCGAATCATGGCGCCGAGCATGGTGGTGTTTGTTATAGGGCGCTTTAAAATTTCAAGAGCGATCTGATTGGCGTTTACTAGGCATAAACGGTGTGAAAAGTCATACTTTTTCTTAAAGACTTCCAGGTCTAGATCGGTATTTATCACAACTACGCCATCATCCCGCATACCTTCCTCAACATCCATTATATCCAGAAGGCCGGCGTCAAGCACTATTACCACGTTGGGCTCATAGACCTGTTCCCGCTTGAATATCTGGGTATTATTTATTCTGGCAAAAGCAAGGACCGGCGCGCCTCTTCTTTCGGGTCCAAAAGAGGGGAAAGCCTGGGCAAATTTTTCTTCTCTGATAGCGGCGTGAGCAAGGAGTTCGGCGCTTGTAACCGCGCCTTGCCCGCCTCTTCCATGAAATCGAATTTCAATCATAAATCTGCTCGTTTTTTAATGTTAGTTGTCAGCCAGTCAATTCGGTCGGAAACATTAGCCTTTTACAGAATGAATGTCAATGGGCGGATCGAAAATAAGGTAATTGTTCAGTTACAAGGGGGCTTTTTGGAAAAGCGGGGACATGTACTTGTTACGTGTCCCCTGATTAAATATATGAGATCGGGGTACACGATCCCCATTTCCCTGATATCATTGACAAT
>CAYSHR010000097.1:0-9626 GCA_964430795.1 uncultured bacterium | reverse complement strand
CCCTTGTTTTTTGCCAAAGTTTCTTATTTTCTCCACAGCTTCTATTTGGTCATCTTCGTTTCTGACAACACCGCCGGACCCTACTTTTCCTTTTCCCACCTCAAACTGAGGTTTAATCATAGGCAAAATGCGCCCTTTCTCTCCAAGGCATTTTATAGCTACAGGAAGAATTAACATAAGGCTGATAAAGCTTACATCTATAACCACAAGGTCAACTTTTGTTTCCAACAGGGCGGGATCGAATTTTCTGAAATTGGTTCTCTCGAAAACCCCGACCCTGGAATCATTCCTGATTTTTAAATCAAGCTGCCCATATCCAACATCTACGCCAAAGACCGTTTTCGCGCCCCGTTGTAGCAGGCAGTCGGTAAAACCTCCGGTTGACTGCCCTACGTCAAGACAGATGAGTCCTTCCACATCAATTTTCAATTCATCAAGAGCGCCGGCCAGTTTGATTCCCCCTCTTGACACATAGGGAAGTTTATTGTTTTTAATTTCGATTTTGGCGTCTGAGGAAATTTTAAAACCGGCTTTGTCAACCTTTTGTCCGTTTACAAATACATTACCCGCCATAATTATCCCTCGGGCATGCTCCCTGCTTTTAGCCAACTTGTTTTTTACAATGTATTTATCAAGCCTGGTCAAAGACATCATTTCTCGAGAAGAGCAAGAGCGTTCTTAGCGATACCTTTGGGAGTAAGCTCTATATCATCCCTAAGTTGGCTTTGGGTTCCATGCTCCAGGAAGAGGTCCGGCACTCCCAGAATCTTTGTTTTCACATCAAAAACCCCTGCCTGGCTCAAACTCTCTAGAACCGCCGCGCCGAAACCTCCCATGTCGGCGTTCTCCTCAACAGTAAGTATGTGCCCGGTTTTTCTGCCATGATCGATTATCAATTTTGAATCAAGGGGTTTTACAAACCGCGCGTTTATTACTGTGGCTGAAACTCCTTTTTCTTTTAAAATATCCAACGCCATCAATGAGTATGTGGCCATGTTGCCTATTCCAACAATGGTGATATCATCGCCCTTGGCAAGAACTTCCCCTTTGCCTATTGGCAATTCCTTGAATTGTTCATCCTGATCAACTCCAAAACCTGGGCCTCTTGGATATCTTACAGCTACCGGTTGGTTGTATTTAATGGCGGAATAGAGCATATGGCGCAGTTCATTTTCATCTTTTGGCGCCATAATCACAATCCGTGGAATATGCCGCAAAAAGGAAAGATCAAAAACACCGTGATGGGTCGGACCGTCGGAGCCGACAATGCCCCCTCTATCCAGAGCAAAGACAACCGGAAGATTCTGGAGAGCCACATCATGAATTACCTGATCATAACTTCTCTGTAAAAATGTCGAATAGATGGCGGCGACAGGCTGATAACCCTTGGACGCGAGCCCTGAGGCGAAAGCAACGCCATGCTGCTCCGCGATACCCACATCATAAAACCGCAAAGGAAATTTCTTTGCGAATTCTTCAAGGCCGGTCCCGGCGGGCATGGCCGCGGTAATGGCAACAACTTTTTTGTCCATGTTGCCAAGCTGGACCATGGCGTCACCGAAAACGGATGTATATGACTGGGGAGCGGGGGGCTTTGGCTTTGTTTTTCCTGTAGCGGTGTCAAAAGGCGAGACGCCATGGAAAGCGCTGGGGTTCTTCTCTGCCGGCAGATATCCTTTCCCTTTTTTGGTAATCACATGTAATAGCATGGGATTTTCCAAAGCCGCGGCATCCTGAAAAACCTGGATCAGCCTGGGAATGTTATGCCCCTGCAATGGTCCGAGATATTCAAAACCCATAGCCTCAAAAAGAATTCCGGGAGTAACAAGGGCTTTGTAGATGTCTTCAGTTCTTTTTGCTACATGGTACATGTAGCCGCCAATGCCGGGTATGCCGGTAAGAAAAGTTTTCAGTCTTTTTCTGATGGCCCGGGCTGATTTTCCGGCAAGGCTCCTTGAGAGAAAACTGGATATGGCGCCCACGTTTGGCGCGATTGAATACTCATTATCGTTTAGGACTATGATGAGATTCTTATCCAGAGTCCCAGCCTGATTTAATCCTTCAAAGGCAATGCCCGATGTGAGGCTTCCATCTCCAATAACCGCGATGGTTCTGGCATTACTCCCGGCCAGCCTGTTTGCCTCAACTATGCCAAGGGCGCTGGATATGGAAGTGCCGGCATGCCCGACTGAGAACTGGTCGAAGCCGGACTCCTCCCTTTTCGGGAACCCTGAAATGCCTTTATAACATCTCAATGTATGAAATCTCTCCTGGCGCCCTGTAAGCAACTTATGAGCGTATGCCTGATGGCCGACATCCCAACATATTTTATCTTCCGGCGTATTAAAAACATAGTGAAGAGCTATTGTAAGCTCCACCGCTCCCAGGGAACTTGCCAAATGTCCGCCGGTTTGACTAACCGTATCAATCAGAACCCCCCGAATTTGACTGGCAAGTAGAGGAAGCTCATCAATTGGAAGTTTTCTCAATTCTTTTGGGGAAGTGATGGAACACAACAGGTTTTTTTCATTTTCTGAGTTCATAATTCAGGTTCATCCTCATCCAGAGCGGGATCAAAAGTTTTTGCTTCAACTTCACCATTCTCCCCCTCCAGTAAAATTTCAATTTTTTTCTGGGCGGCATTTAATCTTTTTTCACATTCCTTTGATAGTTTGACGCCTTCTTCAAATAGGGCGACAGCCTTCTCAAGATCAAGGGCTTCCGACTCCAACTGTACAACTATTTTCTCAAGGCGTTTCATTTTCGCCCCAAATTGGTCACTTTTTTTTGTAGCCATAATCTCTCCCTTGGTATATTTTTTAGCACAATCAGAAACAATACGGAAATTCATAAAAACCGGCAATATTCCATTATTGGATTGGTACAGCCATTACTTTGGCGCTACTGGAACCGAAGGTGAAACTTCTGTATAATTAACTGGAATGTCAAAAATGGACTGATCCATATTCTTAACTTTTTCAATCTTTGTAAGGGTTTTTGTGGAGGTAAAAACCTGGTTCCTGTAATTTGTCGTGGTAATAGTCTGTACCGGGTAGCCATCAAGGGCGGTCATCTTTTTGAATAGGTCCTTTAGTTTCGGCGATATCTCATTACCCATAGTGATGATAAAAATTCTCACAACAAAATCGTTTCCAAATTTTGTGTCTTTTGAAATCCACATCATGGTTTTAGATTTCATTTCCGGTCCCTGCTGCCCTGCTAATACTTCATATTCATCGGCTTTCCACTTGAAGATTGTCTTTGTCCTGCCGGTTTTTCCATAAAGCTTTTCAGGAACAACAAACCTACCGTCTTTGTATGGCATATAAATCATCAGGTCTTTTTCAGTCATCTGCCTGATTTGAGAAATCGGCAACACAATGTATGATTTCCTTATGGGATTTACTATAAAAACCTTGCCCAGGTCCGCGCGATAAATGTAAACCTCCTGACCGTTCAGGGTAGTCTGTTTAAGCTTGGCGCCGGATATCCATGACCTGGTGATTCCCTCTTTTGGAACATCAACTCTCATGCCGGAATGAACATAATACTCCTCCATGTAAACATCGGGAAGATCCTCGCAATATACCGAAACAGCCGGAAGAAGAGTGAGAAGGGTGAGTATGGAAAAAGAAATAACAATTCTCATTGAACCTCCAGGGTTGATTGAAAAAGCTCATAATAATGAACAAAGCACATCAGGGCAAAGTAGTTTTATTTTATTTTGCCTTTTATCTTAGCTTTTCCTTTTTCAATCATGACTTTAAAGTCATAATTCTTGCCGCCTTTTTTCTTTAATATCTCTCTGTTTTTCGCAATGGACTTTTTAAACGATTTATAATCAACATTTACATTCTCCCCTGTTACGCGCCTAGTTTCAACAAAAGCGTTAAAGAGGTCTTTAACTTCTCTATCATCTGAACCAGCCTGTTGCCCCTTTCCCATTCTATTGGCCAGGTGACCGTCAGCCATTTTGACTTTGCCCTTTTCTTTCTCATATTTTCCTACCCGCATATCAGCTTTAAACTTATTGGGCTGGTAGGTTCCAACTTCAATCTGATGCATTATTCTATCCCAATGCCTGGCAAAGGAGTTGAATCGCGCGCTCAAAGATTTGAGGCGGAATCTCTGCTGAGTGTTAGTCATGTGTGAAGTCGTCAATTTTACTAATACTTTTTGAATCTCATTTCGCATTCTTTCCGGGGGTCTCCTCAAATCTCCTGAGAAATATAAATCATAGTCCTTTTTTAATTCAAATAATTTTCTATCGATCAGATTCAGTTGCTCCTCTGTTTCCATAAAATCCTCTGGTTCTTTCGAGTTTCCCGACAGAAACTTCCCATAAAAATTAACTGTTTCACTTAACATGTTTTGTGTCACAAATATACGATTATTAGCCGGTCGCGCCAACTAAAAAAACTTGACATTAAAAAATATATTATGTTAAAACGCACTGAGTGAATACTCATTCATTAAGGGCTTTCTGTTTATCCAGTGAAAGCTAGTGACATATTGTGGATAAATCTTTGATTGAAATAGTAAGCAAAAAGCACTCTTACGTTTCCCCTGTTACCTGGGAACAAAAGGGTTTATTTTTATTTTTTCAGGAAGCTAAAACGGACCTTGCAGGTAATAATGATTTGATTTAACTTAATTTTTTAATGATTTTGAAAGACCTCAATTGACTGCAACAATCAAAAGCAAAAGCACCAGTAGAAAAACTCCACAAAAAGGGAAACATGGGAAAATCCTTAGGGCCGCCATTAAGGTTTTTGCAAAAAACGGCTTTCATAATTCAAAAATTAGTCAGATAGCCAAGGAAGCCAGTGTAGCTGACGGCACTATTTATCTCTATTTTAAAAACAAAGACGACATACTTATCAGGTTGTTCGAGGAGAAACTTGACGAAATTATCTTTGACCTGAAAAATAAGCTAAAGAGTATTGACGACCCATGTGATAAATTTAAATTCTTTATCAGAAATCATCTTGCCATGGTGGAGAAAAACAGGAATTTGTCGGAAGTAATATGTGTTGAGCTTCGCCAAAGCCATAAATTCATGAAAGAGTATCATCCTGTAAAGTTCAGCGAGTACCTCAACATATTGAGCTTGATAATCAGAGAAGGTAAAGAAGTTGGAATATTCAGATCGGATATTATGCCGGGTATAATAAAGAGAACCATTTTTGGCGCTCTTGATGAAATGCTGATCTATTGGGTCCTGACCCCTTCTCCAAAATACGATCTTGAAACCGGCATTAATCAGATTACAAACTTCTTCCTTCGGGGTCTTGAAAATAAAAACGAAAGTTGAACGGGGGGATTTTCCCATAAGCCGCCGGTTGTTTTGAATCGGCGATAAATTCAATTTAAACACCCAATATCCTAACTCTTAAGGAGGTCTGACGTGAAAATCGTTGTTTTATGCAAACAGGTTCCGGACACCGAAAGCAAGATCAAGCTTGCCGGTGACGGCTCAGGCTTCGATCGTGAGGGCATCAAGTGGGTGCTCAATCCTTATGATGAATTCGCGGTGGAAGAAGCGCTGAAAATCAAAGAAGGCGGTAACGCTGAAAAGGTGACGGTTCTATCCCTTGGACCGGACCGGGTTATTGAATCAGTTAGAACCGCCCTTGCTATGGGCGCTGATGACGCCATTCATGTAAAGACCGATGAAGTTTACGGCGATTCCTATGCTGTGGCAAAAGCTCTTGCCACAGCCCTTGATGGAGTTGAATATGGTCTGCTTTTAGCCGGTAAGCAAGCTGTGGATGATGACAGTTTCGCGGTGCCGGGCATGTTGGCCCAGCTTGTTGGTGTCCCCCAGGTAAACGTTGTATCCAAGCTCGAAGTCTCTGACTCAGGAATTAAAGCCTGGAGAGACATTGAAGGCGGCGCCAAACAGATAATCGAAAGCCCCTTTCCAGTAATGGTAACAACCACAAAGGGTCTTAATGAGCCCAGATACGCCTCTTTGCCCGGTATTATGAAAGCAAAAAGAAAACCGGTTGACGCCAAGGAAGGCGCCGCGGCTGAGCCTAAAACCGAGATTCTGGATTGGACCCTTCCGGAAGAGAAGCGTGTTGGAAAGGTTCTTGAAGAGGGCGAACTTGGCGACAAGGTTAAAGAGGTCGTTCGCCTGCTCCGTGAAGAGGCAAAAATTATCTAACCACCCCTTTGCGGGAATAAGGAGAAGGACAAATGGCTAAGATACTGGTTATCGCCGAACAGAGAGGTTCGGACCCCAAGAAAAACACACTTGAATTACTTTCCGCGGCCAAGGATATGGGCGATGTTTCAGCTCTTATCATCGGCAGCGGCGTGGCCGGTTTTGGTGAAAAACTCGGCCCATACGGCGCCGGCAAAGTATACGTGGCCGATGGTGTAGATAAATTCAACACTGAAGGTTTCACTAAAATAATCGTTGACGCGGTTAAAACCGATGGTTCCGACGTGGTGCTGTTCGGCGCCTCAGCCACAGGGCGCGATCTTGCCCCCAGAGTAGCGGCTGCCCTGGAAGTCGGACTTGCCACCGATTGCACCGAAGTGGCTATGGACGGCGACAAATTTACAGTGATCCGCCCGGTATTCGCGGGTAAAGCTTTTACAAAAGTTGGATTCACAGCCAGCCCGGCTGTCGCTTCAATCCGCCCTAATGTTCTTCCTGTAGGAGAAACATCAGGGGGCGCTGCTGAGGAAGTGGCTGTTGACGCGGGATTTGGCGATGTAAAAGCCAACATAGTCGAGATGGAAGAATCGGTCTCCGCTACCATGGACCTGACAGAAGCTGACCGCATTGTATCAGGAGGGCGTGGAATGAAAGAGGCCTCCAACTTCTCGATTCTTGATGAACTGGCAGGGGCTATAGACGCGACAGTGGGGGCTTCAAGAGCCGCGGTTGACTCAGGTTACGCCATCCAGTCCATGCAGGTCGGCCAGACCGGTAAAGTGGTCAATCCATCCCTCTACATGGCTTTTGGCATCTCCGGCGCTATTCAGCACCTTGCCGGTATGCGTACATCCAAGGTTATAGTAGCTGTGAACAAAGACTCGGAAGCTCCCATTTTCACCAAATGCGATTATGGAATTGTAGGCGACCTGTTTGACGCCATCCCCCTCTTTACAGAGGAATTCAAAAAGCTTCTGGCTGACGGCTAGATAATATTGAAAACAATTTAAGGTCTGTCGAATATTCCGGCAGGCCTTTTTTTCCCTAAAAGGGCGCCGCTACCCTTTAAACCCGATGGCTTCCACCTCGATAAGAACTCCCAAAGGAAGTCGGGCAACCTGCACCGCGGACCTTGCGGGAAATTCCGCGCCCGTGTCGAAGGCTTCCTTGTAAATCTCATTGATCGCGGCAAAGTCATCCATATTATCAAGAAAGACCGTTACCTTCAGCACCTTGTCAAGGCCGCTTCCCCCTGCCTCCAACACCGCCTTCAAATTAGAAAGGGTGATCCTGGCCTGGCTCTCGATCCCATCGGGAACTTTGCCGTTTTTCGGGTCGATGGGTATCTGCCCTGAAGTAAACACAAGGTCGCCGTAGTTTATTCCCTGGCTGTATGGACCAATGGCGCCCGGCGCTTTTTCCGTTTTGATGGTTGATTTGCTCATATCAATTCCTTTTTAGTTTATAACCTGTAAGGCATAATACTAGCCCATAATTTCAATTATGAAAAGACTCAACGAGCTTTCCTCATTTATTCTCACTTTGCCTGATAGCCGAAATAGTATATAAATATTTAACTTTATAAAAAATGATCTGAGGAGGTTTTCAGATGAAAAAGGTTTTTTTATTCCTTGCGATTTCAATTTTTATTCTTCCAGGGATCACTATTGCCAAAGGTGATCCGCCCTGCCATCTTTTGGATGACCCGGCTTCTGTGGCCATGATGTCCGGCCCTTTTGAGCTTATGCTCACAAGAGATTGCCAGGATGTCCAGGAATGGGTGAATTGGAATGGAGATATTGGCGTAAAAGGATATGGGAACAACAAAGACGCCGATGTTCAAATAAATGGCTCTGATGGGGCTGAGACAATAAATATAACTCAAAGCGAGTGCGTTGTGGCGGTAAACAGCCAGGGGCAATTAGCCGCGGGCTGGAACGACTCGACCCATTACTACTCAGGATCACCAACAGCTTTCGCGGGTTATGGATATTCCACTGATGGCGGTCTTACCTGGTCTGACGGCGGCCCTGTAGATGGCGCGCCCCTAGGAGTTGCCAAAGGAGATCCCGATATAAACGTGGATAGCCAAGGCGCCTTCTGGTATTCCTGTATGTACGATTCAGGGCTTATGGTGGCAAAATCGGTTGATGGAGGAATGACTTATGGCGCCGCTGTTAACGCTCATACCGGATATGACGACAAGGTATTGGCCGCCATTGACACTTCCAGCGGCGCGCGAGACGGTTACATATATCTCTGCTGGAAAGATTTCGGTATGTCTGACTTCAATCTATACTGTGTCGCCTCATCGGATGGAACTACTTTTGGTCCGGCGGTTTCCATATGCCCTACTTGCTCTTCACAAATGTCCCAGGCGCCCTTTCCCCAAGTGGCGCCAAACGGCGATCTATATGTATCGTGGTCCGCGTGGGACACCTATCCGCCGAATAATGTCAGGATAAAGATATCCAAATCCACAGACGGCGGCGTCTCCTTTACCGAGATGTCAGCGCCTTCACCAATCTTCTCCCCTGCCAAGAATGGCGCGGCTTCTTCAACATGCGGGCGCCCCGCCCTTACCGGCCCCTTTCGTCATAGTGACTTTCCATCCATGGCTATTTCTCCGGACGGCGTGATACACATCGCATACAGTCAGTTGGGCACAGGAGGGGACGAAGCTGATGTCTATTATGTCAACAGCGCCGATGGCGCCGCGACCTGGTCTACTCCGATAAAAATAAACGACGACGCCACAATCCAGGATCAATTCTTTCCCACCATTATTTCCAACCCCAATGGCTTGCTGGTCATCTATTGGTATGACAAGCGGGACGATCCGGTCAATGTTCAGTTCAAAATTTTCGCTGCCCGCTCTCTTGACGGCGGTGCCGCCTGGTCGCCAAATATTCCTGTTTCAGACGTTGCTTCCCCGGTATATAGCGGTTCCGACACAGCCTATTGCTACATGGGAGATTATAACAAGGGCGCCGCTGATACTGACATGGCCTATATCATCTGGTCGGATAATAGAAACACTACTGATGGCCACCCCGACCCGGACGTTTGGTTTGAGGCGGTGCCGATTTGCGACACAGACAGCGCCTATGTCGATTTCATACCGATGGGAGGAGATTTCGGACCGAGCGAGCAACCTGTTTCACTAACTCTCTCCATTGATAATGATGATCCCTTATGTCCGGATCCCGGCGCCATCTATTACACCTTGGATGGTTCAACTCCCACCACCTCATCAACCCTATATACAACGCCGATTCAATTGACAGAGTCAACAACGATAAAAACTCTCTCTTTTACATGCTGCCTCCAGGAAATGGGCATAGAGACCCAGGAGTATATCCTTTGCGCTAATGACGACCCCCTCCATTGTGGAGAAAGCTGCGACGTCTGCCAGGGACTCGAGGAATGCATTGACGGAACATGCGTTGCCGCCGGC
>CAYSHR010000096.1:0-9660 GCA_964430795.1 uncultured bacterium | reverse complement strand
GGATCGTGTACCCCGATCTCATATATGAAAATCCGGGGACACGTAACAAGTACATGTCCCCGCTTTTCCAAAAAGTCCCCTTGTAACTAAACGATTACAGGCTAATAGCCTTTTGCGGGGAAGAAAAAAGCTGGGTAATCGCGGTATCTCGTTTTTATTACATAGTGGGGGTAGCTGGAGGATACCTTTATATGAAGGCTGATTGCCCTGAATGCGGCGCCAAGTACAACATTCCCGAAGAAAAACTCACCCTAAAAGGACTTGCCACCAAATGCGCGAAGTGTAATACGGTTTTTCGAGTCTTTCCCCCGGAGGAAGTTCCTCCCGCTGTGGTTAGAAAGGAGCCTGAGCCTGTTAAGAAAGAAGTTCCTTCCGGGAAAAAGGCCGAACCGGATAGAGAAGAGATTGAGCCCGGATTTGCCGAGACTTTTCCCAAGATAAAAGAAAATACTTATGATGACGATCTTGACGATTTTATTGATGACAAGGATTTCCTATTACGGAACAGACCTTTGCCCAGATTTTTCGCGGCGTTGCTTACAATTTGCGTTCTTATAGGTGTGACCTGGATAATTATTCAATTCGCTACAGATACTGAAAGAGCTATGGAGAAGGCAACTGATCGAAACACCTATGCCGCCGCAAACCTGATAAAGCATAATGTTACACCGGAAAAATTGATTGCCAGGGGTATCAAGACATATAGAAAAAGCGGAGACAACAGCAAACAGAAAGCTATCGCCCTTTTTAAACAAGCTCTTGAAAAAGACCCTGATAACCTCCAAGCCGGGATTCGAGTCGCTGAGTTAAAAATACTTTCCGGATTCGATTCAGTGGAAAACAAAGCATTGGCGGATGAAGGTTGTATTGAGGCTAAATTGCTTCTTGACAAGAACAAGGATAACCCCGCTGCCATGCGAGCCAATTCCATATGCCTTTACTATAATAATGAAAAGTATCAAGCTGTAAAATTAATTAATAAAGCCATCGCTCAAAAGAATAATGATAATGGCGATGACGCTGAGGCTCTTCTTGTTCTCGCGAAGATTCTCTATGATATTGGGCAGAAAGACGCTGCCTTTGAGAGTCTAAAAGCTTCAACAAAAATCGATATGAACCTCTTCGAGGCTCATGATCTTCTGGCATCCATGTTTTTTGAAAAGCGAGAATACAACTCCGCTGTTTTATCCCAAAGGTCGGCCTGTCTTATCAATCCAGACAACTATGCGGCAAAGGAAAATCTGACCAAATATGAAGCAATGCTTGCTGAAATGAAGCATGACAAATCCGGCGGTGCCAGCTATCAGGAGAGAATTAAAGCCGCTCGAAAGTTCCGAAAAGAAGGAAAAATAAAGGAGTGCCTTAATGAGATTAATGAGGCTTTAAAGGTGCAGCCGGGTTCTGTTACGGCTCTTCTGATGAAAGCCCATATTCTGGTGGACTCCAGCCCCGATGCCGCTTTGTCGTCAGCGTCCGCGGCAGCGAGAAATGGAAGTACTGAAGCTTATTACCTTATGGGCTCGATTCAGCAAAGTCTGGGAATGAAATCAGCGGCTATTTCATCCTATGAAAATTACCTTATGAGAAAACCAGACGGAAGCAAGGCCTACGAAGTTAAAAGCATTCTAAAGCACATGAAGGGGCAGTGAGGAACCCTTCAAAATATAATAATTTTAACCTCAAAAACCAACGAACTTCCGGTTTCCATCTAACGGAGTTGATATGAATAAAGTTGCTGTTATTGGAGGCGGCGCCTTTGGCACCTCTTTAGCCATACATTCATCCAAAATGGGGCATGATGTCTCTCTCTGGGTACTTGAGAAAGAACTGAAGGATATCATCAAAGCAAGTGGTGCGAACAGTCTATATCTGCCTGATATACCAATACCTTCAAAGATAGAAGTGACAAATGATATGGCAAAAGCGTGTGAAAAGGCAAACCTTGTAATATTCGCCTGTCCAAGCAGGTTTTTAAGGGATGTCTCAATAAAAGCGGCGCCCTATATATCCAATGACTCAATTATTTGCTCAGTCACTAAAGGAATCGAAAACCAAACCCTGCTACTTATGAGTGAGGTGCTTGAGGAAACATTGCCAACTATTCCTCCGGCAAACATTTGCATTTTATCCGGTCCGAGTTTCGCCATAGAGGTGGCCCAGGAGTTGCCTACTGATGTGGTAATCGCCTCTGTTGGATTTATCGCGGCAAGAAAAATACAGCCCCTGCTTCACTCACCTATTTTCCGAGTCTATGCCAGTGACGATCCAAAAGGGGTCTCTCTTGGCGGCGCTCTGAAAAACATAATAGCTATTGCCGCCGGGGTCTGTGATGAATTCGGCCTTGGCGCAAACGCAAGGGCAGCCCTCATTACAAGAGGACTTACAGAGATGACCAGACTCGGAATGGCCAAGGGCGCCAACCCCATTACATTCCTGGGACTGGCGGGAATAGGCGATCTTATTCTAACTTGCACCTGCGACCTTTCGAGAAATAGAACTCTTGGCAAGGCAATAGCCAGAGGTGAGAATCCAAAGGAGATTCTGGAAAATCAGAGGGCCGTTGCCGAGGGATTTTACGCGGCGAAATCAGCATATAATCTGGCTAATAAGCTCCATGTAGACATGCCCATCACTTTTCAAGTCTACTCGGTTCTCTATGAGGGCAAAACCATACCTGACGCGGCGAAAGACCTTATGAGCAGAGAGTTCAAAAATGAGTTCAAGGGGATTATTCATCCCTGATTATTGGCTCTTTTTCTCTCCATTTCACTTCTAATCCATTCCTTTATCTTCTGAATATCATTTACAGAAAGGCTTTCAGACGAGCAAGGAAAAAGTGTCGGATTGTGAAATATCGGGTCATCCAGGTCATACTTTGAATGCTTTTTCGCCTTATCAAACATCGGACTGTGAGGAACTGGTGAATATTCGGACAAATGGGGTCTGGCGCCCGTCTTTAAAACCTCTTTTACTGATGTTTTTACTTCCTCGATTTTCTGTCCGGGCAACGCGACCATGATATAGGCGCCTATTTTATCCGGTGGGAAGCCGGCTGATTTCAGATTCTCCACAGCATTATGAAATTCATCAGTATTAACTTTACCGCCATACTCATTCTGCAATGCAGGATCGGCTGTTTCCAAACCGATCCTTATGGTCTTAAAGCCCGAATCAAACATGGCATTCGCGACTTCAGTCGATATCTGCCTGCATGATAATCCTGATGCTCCGTGGAACCGTGGGTTAATTTTTTTCTGAATGACCCGGTCCATAATCTCAAGGGCTCTCTCTTTATCGAGCAAAAAAGCATCGTCATAAATTGCGATATTTTTTATCCCGAGATCAGAAACAATATAATCGATTTCCTTAATTACTTTTTTTATGGAGAATTTGACAAAATCGTTATTAAGGGCGCTTACGCCGCAATAAGGGCAAGAAAAAGAGCACCCTGAAGAAGTTTGAATGGCGGAACTGTCTGAATGTGAGATCAGATGATGAGCCGGAAGGTGGTTATAAATATCTCTATCTTCAATTTTGAAGTTAAATTCGTCGGAAAATGTATTTAGCGCGTTCTTTATATGCCCTTTAATTATTACATCCGCGCCACTGAACTTTTTGGCGTGACCATGGCATAGGGTTGGATAAATACCCCCTAAAATCACCGGAATATTTGGCCACCGCTCTTTTGCAAGCTCAATTGCCTCAAAAACACCAGGGTGCCAATATGTCATAATGGCGCCAACACAGATAAGATCAGGGGTGGATGTTTTTCTTAATATTTCCCTAGTGATTTTCAGAGACAAACCATACCGGCTGAATTGTCTCTGGATCTTTCTTAATTGCCTTGGTGGATCAATTTTCTCTTTGATAAATTTTCCATGCCCATTCACCCTTCGCTTTGCCTTGAAGGTGTTATTTGCATAAGGAGATAATGGATCCAGAAGATCGAGGAAACTTACGTCAATATTATTTTTTAAAAGAGCCCCCGCCAAAGTCAACAACCCCAGGGGTTTTGCCCAGAAATCATATGCGGCAAAATCATGAATTGTAGGATTTATAAGTAATACTCTCGGCATTATTCAAAATTCTTTAAAATTTAATTATCTTTTTTTCTAAAGTAGTAGACAACAATGCTGCCTACCGCGATAAATAGCGCGAATCCTACCATAGCCAGGTTTTGTTGGGACAAAGGTTCGTGGATCGAGTCTCCCTCCCCTTTGTTGTACGACTGAAAAAAATATCCCACTATCAGGATCAATGGGATTACTACTGCCGGCCATGGTTTTTCTCTTAGTTTCAAATTATCCTCATTGGGCGAAAATTAATCAGGCTGTTGATCAGGCTGTTGATCCTTGCCTACCTCAAGATTGGGTGCTAGGATAACTTTGTTTTTATCGTTTCTGATAAAAATAAACAAGTAATTCAGATAACTCCACCTTTTATCCGGAGAAGTAGATAGCAGATGTATAAAGGAAAACCAAGTATATTGCAGCTCATTAATAGCGCCCGAACAGGAGGAGGGATGGGGCATCTTCTTGGTTTACTCAAAAATATCGACCTGGAGAAATATCACTTCTCTCTTGTGGCTGACAAGGGGGATTATCTGATTGATGAGATTAGAGAACTCAATATTCCTGTTCATTTTGTGAAGATGATGAACTGGAGATTTAACCTTAAAGCACCCTTTGATATAGCGAAAGTATGCAAAGCTGAAGGTGCGGACATAATTCATTGTCATGGCACAAGGGCGGCATTTTTCGGTGCTTTTGCAAAAAAACTCTGCAATATAAATTCCTCGATTTATACGGTCCATGGGTTTTCCTATAATAAGGATATGAGAAAAGGGGGAAGTCGTTTCTACCTTGCCATAGAACGATTTCTTGGAAGAAGTCATGACAGGCTGATTTCCGTTTCGGAGTTTGACAAAAAGGAAGCAATAAAAAAAGGCGTATGCGCCAAATATAAGATACAGGCTGTTTCAAACGCTATAGATTTTGATACTTTCGATCCCACCGCCGCTAACGGCGCCTTTAGAAAAAAACTGGGACTGAAGAAAAATATCAAATTGATTGGCGCCGCTGCCAGACTTGTACCCCAAAAGGGAATGGAGTTTTTTCTCAAAGGAGCAAAGCTCGTAAAACAGACCCACCCGGAAGTGAAATTCGTCATTGTGGGAAAAGGTGAATTATCAACCAAACTAATGGACCTGGCTGATAAAAACGGCTTGTCGGATTCAGTGATTTTCACAGGACCGAGTAAATCAATGCGGGATGTATATTCCGGGATAGACATATTCGTGCTGCCCTCTTTATGGGAAGGGCATCCACTAACTCTTATTGAAGCCCTTGCAATGAAAAAGCCTACAGTGGCCACCTGTACCTCCGGCTCTCCTGAAATAATTGAGGATGGAAAAAGCGGTATTCTTGTGCCTCCAAAGGACCCGCTGGCTCTTTCTGTCGCGATAAAGAGACTCCTGGATGACATGGATTATGGGAAAAGTCTGGCCGAACGGGGAAGCAAATCCGTCCGAAATAATTTTTCTCTTGCAAAAATGTCATCTTCAAATGAAATGATATTTAACGATTTGTTGGAAAACGGAAATGGTGCAATCAGAAATTATGGCTGACATTGAGATATCCGTAATCGCGCCCTGCTATAACGAGGAGGGGAATATTGAGGTTCTTTGCCGTAGGGTCAAAGAGGCCCTTTCGCCGTTGAATGTTCCTTTTGAGTTGATATGCGTTGATGACGCCTCCACTGATGCCACTAAAAATAAAATCGAAAAAGCCCGCAAATCCTTTGATTTTGTAAAAGGGGTTTATCACGAAATAAACCAGGGAATTGTCGGTGGTTGGAAATCAGGATTTAAAACCAGTAGAGGGCGATTTGTTGTGACCATTGACTCGGACCTTCAATATCGCCCTGAAGATATTGTAACCATGTACAACAAAGCTATTGAGGATGACTTTGATCTTGTACAGGGCTGGAGAGAAGTGCAGGTTCAGCGATCCTTCGCGCGGAAATTCTTTACCGCGGGACTATCATTTCTTCTTAACCTGATCTTCCGGATGAAACTCAAGGACAATAAATCGGGCTTTATTCTTTACAAAAGAGAGGCTTTTGCCGATATTCTGAATTATAAATCGCGGTTTACCTATTTTCAGCATTTTATTACCATCGCCGCGATTTCCAAGGGATATAAGATAGCCCAGATACCAGTAACCTTTGACAAGAGGCATTCAGGTCAGAGCTTTATCGCCAGCCCCATCAAGTTTTCTTATGAGGCGGCTTTGGATATACCGAAGGCGATTTATGAATACCGAATCAAACGAGATAAAACCGAGTAAGAAGGATATGTTATGTGTGGAATAGCCGGGATTTGGGGGGATGGAAAGATTCAACCCATGATCGACATCCTTACCCATCGCGGTCCTGATGAAGAGGGGAAATTTGAGAAGGGTAAGGTCAAATTAGGCATAAGAAGATTAAAAGTAATCGACCTTGTCACAGGAAGCCAACCGATTTTTAATGAGGATAAGTCCATCGTCGTTGTGTTTAACGGCGAGATATTTAATTACCGGGAATTAAAAGAAGATCTAATAAAGCTCGGCCATCAGTTCAGTACAAAATCAGATACCGAGGTGATTGTTCACAGTTATGAGCAATGGGGTGAAAAGTGCCTGAGCAGATTTAACGGGCAATTCGCTTTTTGTATATATGATGGAAATAAATTATTCATGGCCAGAGATCGAATGGGAGAAAAGCCCCTTTATTATTATCTAAAAGACGGGCGACTCATATTTGCCAGCGAAATAAAAGCGATCCTTACCCAGCTAAAAACCGAACCGGAAATTGACGAATCGTTTTGGGTTTTTGATTCCCCGATTATGGGAAAAACCATATTCAAGGACATCCACGAGGTTCCCCAGGCTACCTATCTTGTCTATGACGGCAAAAAATTAAAGCGGAAAAATTATTGGAAAATACCCAACGAACCTGTCTTTGAGTCGGAAAAAATCCTCATCGAGACTCTTAGAGACCTTTTAGAAGATGCTGTAAAAATCAGAATGCACGCTGATGTTCCTGTTGGACTTTTTCTTTCAGGCGGTCTTGATTCCGCGGCAATGGCCTGCCTTGCTAACCCTGATATTGTTTTTACATGCCGGTTTAATCTTGGGGATAAGTTTGACGAGTTTCACTTTTCAAAAATAGTGGCCGAGCATATCGGCGCAAGGCAGATTGTAGTTTCCCCTACCGCTGACGACATGCGAAAAAGGCTGTCCAATATTATCTGGCACCTCGATCAACCCATTTCAACAGCTTCATCCTTATCTGAGTTTATATTGGCTGAGGAAGCCAGAAAAAGTGTGAAGGTCATTCTTGGGGGACAAGGCGCCGACGAGTTATTTGGTGGTTATGTGCGTTATGTCCTTATGTCTATAGAGGAAAATTTGTCAAAGCAACCTGAGCTTGAGAATTATCATAGCCTGGCAAAGTTTTTCTGGAGTAAGCAAATTTTCGAAAATCCCGCTAAAAGATATTACCATTTAATTCACAGGGCAACGCCGGTTCTGGATAAGCCATATATCAAAATGGTCCAGGAACTTTTCGATTATCAAAAGAACAGCCTAATCAACGCCATGGGATATTCGGATATCTATTTATCCCTACCCTCTCTGATCACCATGAACGACCGGGCCTCCGCGGCTTCCGGGTTGGAAAACAGATGCCCCTTCCTTGACCATCGTTTAGTTGAATTCGCCTTTCGGCTACCAAATGGATTGAAAATAAGGGAGCTTAAAACCAAGTATCTTTTGAGAAAAGCAATGCGCGGAATCGTGCCCGATCCCATATTGGATCGAAAGGACAAGAAAGGACTTGTGGTGCCCTTTCAACAATGGCTTTCCGGTCCCCTCTATCTTTGGGGCAAGGAGCTTGAAGCTTCTTTACAGAGAAGAATAGTGGTGCCGGGAAAAAGCGGTCGCGGAGAGTTTGATCGCGGGTTATACACAAGGGTTTGCATGGAACTATGGTTCCAGAATTTCTTCCCTGATTATGCCCAACGTTAGCGTCATAGTTCCGGCCTTCAACAGGGCGCGCCTCTTAAGGCAATCCATACCCTCGATCCTCGAACAGACCTATAAGGATTTTGAGTTAATAGTTGTCGATGACGGATCATCGGATGACACCCAGGAATATCTGAAATCAATTTCCGACGACAGGCTTAATCTCCTCTCTATAAAAAGATCAGGTCCGGCTGTGGCAAGAAATGAAGGAGCAAAAGTCGCGACTGGGAAATATCTCGCTTTTTGCGATTCAGATGATTTATGGGAAAAAGAGAAGTTGGAAATCCAGATGCCCTTTTTTGATAAACCAAGTCCACCCATTCTTGTTTTTTCCAACGCGAAAATAATTGAGAATGATCAATCTGTCGGCAAAACAATTTTCGACAGCCAGCGTCCTTTTAAAACGGATATGGTTTTCAGACTACTAATGGATAATTTTATACCTACTTCCACCGTTGTTTTATCAAAGAAGGCTTTTTTTAAAACAGCCGGCTTTGAAAATATATTTTGCCCTGCTGAGGATTACAGGCTTTGGCTTCGGATGGTTGCCTTGGGTTCCGTTGATTTTGTTCATCGCTCTTTGGCATTCTACAGACGTCACCCAAGCCAGGTTGGATCGGATTTATCCACTATGTTTATTGCTTGCGCCGATGTCATATGCCACTGCCTGAACAATTCAGAAATGACTATTAAGGATTTTCCTGGACTTGATAAACGGCTGTGGCGACTTCATTTTGTGGCAGGGCGTCACTTTATGAAAAAGGGAAAAGACCATATGGCTAGAGAACAATATTCCCGGGCAAACCGATACTTTCCATTTTCAAAATCCCGACTGTTCCAGGGCTTATCCTATTTGGGCATTTAGGAAGCTTTAAAATTATCTTCTTGCTTCGTCACTCAATTATGAGTTATCTTTTTTCGACAAAATCAAAATGAAGTAAATTGATATAAGGAGATTCTGGAATGAGAATTGGAAATTTGTTAATTTTGGCGCTATTTTTTTGCATGACTGTTCTTGCCTTTGCCCCTGCAAGTGGGGATTACACTGACAAAGAAACATGGTTTCTCGGATTGGAGTTTGGCTACTGGACAATTGATCCCTTTCTTGACCAGGTTTATGAAGACAGGGGATCCATTTCTGGATCGCCCATCGGATTGCAGGGTGGATACGCCTGGGAACTGAACGATACGGCCAATGTGGAAGTAGTCGGTCAGATGACCTACTGGCTGATCAATATGACTGACGCTGATTATTTGACCCATGGCGCGGAGCCCGAGGATATGACATCAATAAAAACAGATGGCAATGTTAACATGTTTACCATGGGTTGCATGGCCAGATTTCCATTAAAAGTGCATCCTATAGTACAGCCTATTTTTGGAATCGGTCTCGGACTTGGGTTTTTATCCGGAAACATTGAAAAACAAGATCACGGTGTGGAAACAGGGCCAGGCGGCGCGGATATAATTTTTGCAGAAGAATGGGAAGACTACGATAAACCAAGCATCATTCCCATTGTGGATATTCTCACAGGGTTCGTTTTTCATATTCCTGACAATGTCAAGATCTATATAATCGGACGCCTGTGAGAAT
>CAYSHR010000095.1:7851-9725 GCA_964430795.1 uncultured bacterium | reverse complement strand
CTTTTCCGAGTAATGTAGGGCTGAGGTTAATATCATCTGAATGTCTCTCTCTGTGGTTTCTCTTCGCACTTTTCCAGGAACGCCGGCGACGAGACTTCTTTTTGGAATTTTCGCCCCTTCAAGAACCACGGCGCCCGCGGCGATTATTGATCCGGCGCCGATAACAGCCTTATCCAAAATTACAGCCCCCATTCCAATCAGGCACTGATTTTCTATTGTGGCGCCATGAATAACCGATCCATGCCCGATAGTTACATCATCGCCAATGATAAGGGGGCCGATCCAACTTGTTTCATGACAGATGGTCAGATCCTGTATATTTGTTCTTTTTCCTATTTTTATAGGATGTTCATCACCTCGAAGAACAGAGTTATACCAGATACTTGAATCTTCGCTAATAGAGATATCGCCAATAAGGACAGCCGTTGGCGCCACAAAAACTGTTGGATGAATATTTGGCTTTTTGCCGTTAAAGGATTTGATCATTTCATTTACCTTTTTGGGAATTTTTTATTTTTCGAAAATGCAGCATAGTGAGAAACGCAGATTTTAGCAACGGTAAACCGTTTTTGACGGCATGGACCGGCTACTTGTAAGATTGGGGTCCACGATCCCCATTTCCCTGATTTCATTGACAATACCTGCAATTGTTGAGAATTGGGGTCATCTCCTCCGATTTCCAGTCTTGCCACCGATTACCGTGATTAAAGGAAACAGAGCTTTTTCTCTTGACATCTTGGGGGGTTTTACCTTAAATAATGCCTCCTTTTTCAGGATTTACGAAAGGACAGGTGCGTCAATATGAAAAGGACTTTTCAGCCCAGCCGCATAAAAAGGCTGCGGGATCATGGATTTCGAAAACGGATGTCAAGCAAGGGCGGTCGGCGTGTAATCAATAGGCGCCGGGCCAAAGGTCGCAAAAACCTTGCTTCCACCGTAACGACCAAATAGCGTGGGAGTACGGCCTGATGGTCGACGAGCGCCTAACAAAAGCTGACAGGATTCTCAAGCGGAGGGATTTTCTGGCAGTCGGTCGGTTTGGTAAGCACTACAAGACAAAGGGAATTGTCCTTATTGTAAACCGAAACGGGCCAAGGGCAAAAAAAAGACCTCGCATGGGCATTACCACAGCGCGGAAAATTGGAAAAGCCCACGATCGAAATCGACTCAAGCGCCTGTGTAGAGAGTATTTCCGCCGGAACAAGTTTCGGTTTGCTCCGGGATACGACTATGTCGTAATTTTCAGACAAGGCCACGGCATTATATCGCTGGCAGACCTGGAGTCCCAATTTGAGACCCTTTTTGCGTCCATTCGGAGATAGAACAAAGCCTCCGATAATCAGCATTCCCTTTTATGGATTGGTACATCTGTATCAAGTCGCTCTGAGTCCATTCCTAGGCGCTAATTGCAGATTCTCACCTTCTTGTTCCCAATATCTCCTTGGTTGCCTGAAAGTACATTATCTTCCCCAGGCCATAATTAAAGGCGCATGGCGCGTACTTCGATGCAACCCGTGGAATCCAGGTGGACACGACCCTGTAGTAATACCTGAGAATTCGAGAAAAAAGGAAGGAAGTCCTATCCATGGATAAAAATTTTATTATCGCCATCATGCTCATGCTTCTGGTATTTCTGGTTTGGAATCAGTTTTTTGGTCCGGAACCAGTTCCCGAATCCCCTGTTGATGGAGGGGCAATAACCAAGACGCCCTCTTTGGAAACACCAAAGGAAAAAACCACTCCTGTCGATGAAAAACCCGCTACCACTCCCCCATCAAAAACCACCACCTCTGAAAAAGCCTCCGCCGGTCCTTTAGAACCATCAGGACCTTTGACTTATACGCCTACAAAAGAAGGTCTGGAAATCGCGACCT
>CAYSHR010000095.1:0-7841 GCA_964430795.1 uncultured bacterium | reverse complement strand
ACAACTATAGGGCGACACTGACCAGTGACGGAGGCGCCATACAATCATTTACCTTAAGTAAATTTATGGATAAGGCCGGTCCCAAGGGCGTTCCGGTGGAACTTATCGACACCAAAACTCAGGGATATTATTTCCTCTCAACCAGGTTCGAGGAGTTTAATTCTAAAAATGTTCTTTTAAATAATGATGATGATTACCAACTTATTGAGAAGGACAGTGATAAGATTGTTCTTGCCAGAACCTGCCCCAGCGGTCTGAAAATTACAAAGACTTTCAGTTTTGATAAAGAAAGGTACATGATTCATCTCGCTGTCGCTTTGACCAATGTGGGAATTAAAGAGATCCAGGGCGCCTTCTCTGTTTCGGGTTATTCCAGCGCTCATGAAGTTGAATCAAGCTTCTTTAAACCCCCTGACGACATAATTAATTTCCAGGCTTATAACGACAACGGTCTTGAGCAGGAAACTACATTCAAAGTTAGAAAAGAGCTTCTTGAGGCTCCTGGAAACAAGGTGCAGATACTTGGAAAAGATCACCAATTTATCGGTTTCTCCAGCAAATATTTTTTAAAAGCCATGTCCCCCGAAAGCCCTGACGCGACACTATATAACTTTCTGCCCCAGGCTGAAGTACCAGTGGTGGAATCATCCATTTCAACATTTAACCAGAAGCTCTCCCCCGGAGATGTCAAGACATTCAAATTCAATTGCTATCTTGGACCAAAGGCTGAAAAAGAACTTGTAGCGGCAGGGCATAAATTCGATATGAGCCGAGACTTTGGATGGTTTTCCGGAATCGCGAGATTTCTGGTAAGGGTGCTGAACATCATTCAGGGATTTGTCGGCAACTATGGCATCGCTATTATTATCGTTACTGTCCTTATTAAACTAGTTCTGTTTCCCCTTACTCATAAAAGCTATAAATCGATGAAAGCCATGTCCAAGCTTCAACCTGAGATAAAAATTCTCAGGGAGCAGTACTCGGATGACAAAAATACCTTGAACCAGAAAATGATGGAGCTTTATCGCACTCATAAAGTAAACCCGGCCTCCGGTTGCCTGCCCATGCTTTTACAACTCCCGATTTTCCTGGCTTTTTACAGAGCCCTATATTCAAGCATTGAGCTTAGACACGCGGAATTTTTCTGGTGGATACATGACCTTTCCGCCCCTGATCCATATTACGTCACACCCATATTAATGGGCGCCACCATGGTGATTACACAGAAGATGACACCATCATCAGCAGACCCTATGCAGCAGAAAATGATGCTTGCCATGCCGGTTGTTTTCACATTCTTATTCCTGAGCTTCCCTTCGGGCCTGGTTATTTATTGGCTGATGAGCAATATACTTTCCATTGCCCAGCAAACCTATATTAACAAGCGCAAAGATGACGAAGTTGAGCAGCCCCCTCTTAAAACCCCTTTTAAAAAGGGCAAAAAACGCAAATAACGGTGGAGACTTTCAAAAATGCGAACAATCGAAATAGAGGCAAAGAACGTAAAAGAAGCTACTGTCCAGGCGGCAAAGGAACTGGCGTGTGAACCCGATTCCCTTAAGGTCGAGATTCTCGAAGAAAAAAAAGGATTTCTCGGTGTTGGAAAAAAGATAAAAATCCTTGCCTCTTTAGGGGGCGACAACTCCGGGCCGGGAAAGAAAGAAAAAGATTTTTCTCCCGATAGAGTGAATGATGAACCACCGGCGGTAAATGAAAATGACACCGTACCTTCCTGGGCCATGAACCCTGATTTTGATCCGGGAGAAGCCCTTGAGAAAATATGCAAAATTATTATTCCGGAATGTTTTATCGAGACAAGTCAGAGGGACGGAAAAATGCTTCTGAATATCAAAGGCGATGGCAGTGGTATTTTTATTGGAAGAAAAGGGCATACCCTCGAGGCGCTGCAATTCACAATTAACAAGATGTACTTAAAGCAAACAGGCAGAGCCAGCCATATCATTGTTGATTCCGAGGGATATATAATCAGAAAGATTGAGAAGCTCAAAGAGAAGGCGAAATTCCTCGCTGGTAAATCTCGTGACTATAAGCGCTCACAAACAACAGAACCCCTAAACCCCCATGACAGGCGGATCATTCATACCACTGTCAGGAAATTGGGCGGTTTTACAACAAGATCAATGGGCGCCGGCGAGTTTAAACGAGTTCAGATATCCAGTAAACAGAACCGGTAGATATCTCCATGATAGAAGTCGAGTTGGGTGTCCTCCCCGTCTTGCGGCGGACCGGGTTTGCCCGCTTCGCCGGGCAAATAAAAAATACGCCCTATTGGCAGGGCGTGAAAAGTGTGCGGATTGGTGGGATATTTGGCTGGATTTATTTCATCGTCGCCATTTCCGAATTTTTCGGGAGAAAAATTCTACTGGCACCGATTTGGGCTCGGTTGCCTGCTTCTATAACGGTTTCATCTGCGTTTATGTCTCTATAATGCTTGATAAAAACCTTTCCTGAAATAACGTTGATTTTGCTTCCTTTGGCAGTTACTTCCATCTCAAATATGGCGTCATCAGAAGCTTCTATTTCGCTGTAAGGTGTATGAAGTCTCAATTCCTTACTTACCTTTTGCCGGTTCATTTTGAAAACATAGGATCCAATAAACAGTTCAATATCGTTGTCCCAGGGCCGGCAGAATCCATCTGACAATTCAACAGATATTTCCACTTCCCCCTCGTTAACCACCTTTAACATGGACTGGGGAAGGAGCAGAATCAATTCCCCCCGCCTTACTCTCAGGCGATCACCGGCGTAAAGATTGTCACCGGAGGATGGGCGGCGCCACATATAATCCCCAACCTCCCGAACAAGGGCTGCGCCACGCACCTGGGAGATAGTAAAAGATTCGTCGCAAAATGCCTTGGTCGCGACTAAGGGCACCGCCAAACAGATTGTAAGAATTATAATTGTAAGATTTCTGTAAGGCGCCATAAATCCTCTCCTAACTGTTTGGCAATCAGGTTTTTATTAAAGCAATTTGAATGCCATTCGAATATATCCGTATAATATCTTGTTTTTATTACGCATTCTCAGGCTGGGGATATCTTGAGGATTAACAAAAAAACATTACAAAATGTTGGTTCATGTATTTTCGTAAGGTACTTAGTTTTTGTTAACTTGCACAGTTCTGTTTTTCAGGGAGAATTTTCCATGGTCCCCGGCTTTTTAGCCTGCTTAGCGATCAATTTCACAAACCATTTTACTAATAGAGCGAAAATGCCGACTACCGCGCCGGCTACAGGAGAGATAACAGTGCAGCCCATACCTACGACAATAATGATAATAAGGGCAAAGGCGCCAAAGAGAATGTAACCAATTCTGCCGGGAAACTTCTTCAAAATAGATTTTGAGAACCAGGTAAATCCAAGGACAAGGAAAAAGAGAATATAATTCAAAAATGTGATCATTTTTTTGGAAATATATTTAAGTCGTAAAGTCGAGGGGTCGTCAATGGTGATAAGCTCTGTAAAACGCAGAGACGTACCTTGTTTTGGAAGGCTGAATCGGGCAGGCAAGGCGCCCGTGGAATCTTTTGCCTCATTCGCGGCCCTGATTCGTCTCTGAAAGACCTGCTCCGCTTCGGCCTGTTGAACCATCAGGGCTGATTTTCCCGCCTTCATTTTGCTTGTGGGCTTGGGCGCTCTGGGTTCCTCTTTCATGTCCAAAAAGCCATCGCCATCGATTTCTCTACTACCTCTCAAGGTTGTGGACAATAGATATCTCTCTTTATAAGGTTCATTCATCGATCCGCCTGACCTTGAATAGAGATAATTGCTTGGGGCGAAAACAGTCAGAGCCGACCTGGAAATGGGAAGGTCCACCTTTGGCAAAAGGACATCAAATCCACCTGTCCCCCAGAGATTGGCGCCCAGGTTGGAGTAATAGATAATCTCCACCTTGAAGCTTTTCAATGTGGCGCCTGAGTAGCCTGATTTTTCCAAAGGAAGAAGGATTGCGCCGTCTTTGGCCTTGCTGGGGCGAACCGGTTTCCCAGCGACAAAACTGCTCCATAGCGCGATCTTCTCATTTTCCGGCAAGATAATTTTCAGGAACTGCTTTCTGTTATTTCGCACCGTGAATTCGGCAAGACTCACGCAATCGCCATCAAGGGTAACCTGGACAACATAATTGGCCGTGTCAATAGCCGCGCCAAGAACATTCTGGGTTTTATGGCGAACCACTTTTAGATCCGCGGAAAAGGGATGCTGGAGATATTTGAATGAAAGGACAATGGGATTTGTGGCGCCGCTTCTAAGACCGGGAGGAAGCTCCTTGGAGTCCACCATCTGCAAGCCGTCAATTTGGCCTGTAGCGGTGACTTCCACGCCTCCGGTAACCTGAACCGCGATAAATCCTCGTTCCCTTTCCACATCCAGGGCTTTAACTTCAGGTATGGCAAAGGCGAAGGATTCCTGTTTGGTGGATTTTTCAAGAATTATGGCGAGAGTGTAGGCGCCCTTTACCTCAAAACCCACAGTGGCCGTAAGAACACCGCTCTCTTTATCGAGCTTCCAGCCCACCAGGGAAGGACCTGTGCAATCGGCAACGTCAAAACCTTTTGGCACCTCAACCTTAAATTCATTAACCGGCGCGTGGCGTACCTCATAGAACATCTGGACTACTGCCCTGATAAATCCCTCATCAATGGAGACCAGAGTGTTATTCTCAACAAGCACTTTAGCAGGAAGAATTTCCTGGGTCACTCCTGTTTTCTCAGAGGCGACGGTATATGAAATATTGAGTGAGTCCCCGGTAAGTATCGCGGCAAGAGGAGCACCCTTTATGTGGCTGACAGTGGCGCCGGAAACTGAGACCCCGGATAATTTCGGTCCGACTTTTAAATTCAGCACCTGTCCCGCGCCTTTTGGAAGATTTAGAGAGACGGCGCCGGGTCCGGGGCGCATGGAGGCTGTCACCCTGAATTTCATTGTTAGAGTATGGGACCCCTGCCCTCTTAATATAAGAGTGACCTGGCCATTGTTGTCGGTGACAGGGGCGGCTTTACCATCAATAAGAATATCCGATATTGGCGATGATGAGCTAACCAGCGGTACTCTAACCCATCCCTTTTTCAAAATACTTAAAGAGTAAGTGGCTTTTAACTCCAGTATGCCTTTTTCCAGGCTACCGGTGATCTCCCCTCTACCTAAAGCATACTGAAACGGAGGTGGAGGCTCAACTACCGGTGTAGTCTTTTCAATTTTATCCAGAAGCTCCTTAAAGTCCTTCCAGGGAATGGAAATGGAGGATTCGCCAAGGTCGGGAGTTTCCTTGCCAAAGGCATTGGGAGCGCCCAGCATCAGTCCCAGGATTATTAGGGCGAATAGAGGGGCAAAAAGATTCTTAAGAGAAATCACTTTTTTCATTTCTCTTCCCCTTCCTGATCACCTGTTTCTTTGTCAACGGGAACATTATTCTCAAGTGGTTTTTCCTCCACGGTTACAGGTTCGGGTTTATTGTCTCTGTCAAACTTGATTTTCACAATGACAAGCCTGAGAAGACGATAGAATACTCCAAATAGCATGCCTGAGAAAATCAGGAATCCCGCGTTACTCTGAGAGTAGTAGAAGAGAGCAATTATTACCAACCCGGCAAGGGCAATCCAATACAATCTCCTTGATGGTTTTGGCACAAGTTCCATTGTCCTTGAAAGAAGGTTTCTTGTAGCCAGACTTCCAATGAATAATGAAATGCCGAAAATAGTGAGCCAGAATATTGATGATCTTGCTCTTTTTGAGTAGAAAAAGGAGATGTTTGTATCTTCATTCGGATCTAGAATGCTTGTAGTGAAATTATACTTCCGCCCTTCCCAGTTTACAGCGAATTTTATTGCCAGAGCGCCTCTTGCCATGGTTGTGGCGTATCCGGGATTATAGGCATTGGCCGGAAGGTTAATGTTGCTGCCGCCAAGTCCCTGAGACTGGTCCCTACGATAATTCCTGTTATCAACGGTGATATCGTCAATCCCCTTCTCCCATGGATCCTCACCGGATGTTATCTTGTCTACCTTTGATGCTAGCCCCACAGAGGATACTTTTCCTTTTTCCCCTACAGAAGGCGGCGACGACCAGGTATGCTCAAGGTTGCCGCCAAAATTGAAAATCTCGTATTTTCGAGGTAGAAAAACTTCGACAAAAACCTTATGAGCCCCTACATCCAGAATCGGAAGCTCAATGTTTTTTGATCCGAAGAGAAAGAAGGAACCGAATTTCCTGTATGCCAGAACCTTCATTTCAAAAGTCTTATTCAAACCGCCCTGGTAAATAGGCAGCAATATTTTTCCATCTTTCTCGCCGGCTTTTACCGCTTTGCCATTACTAAAAACTCCCCAGAGGTCCGTTCCCTCAGGCAAAGAGAGAGTCAGGTATTGCAGGGATTTATTGGCGATGCGATAGGTTCCTTCCAGCAATTCCTTGCCGCTGCCGGTTATCATTATTTTATAATGGGCGTTTTCAATTTCACAGGTAAGCACTGAGGCGTCGTCATGCTTGACAATAGTCATGGCAAGACCATTAGGGTGCTTTATATATTTATAACCAAACAATACTCTCTGGTCCTTGTTACCCCGAAGATCCGCGGGAAGCTCACTGGGATCAAGGGGGGCGAGGTTTTCAAAACTTCCTTCCTTTGGGGTGACCTGAATATTTGTCGTAACAGCCACGGCAAGATAACCCACCTCGTGAACCACGTCTTTTACTACAATGGAACTCGTTTTTAGTTCACTTGAGGTTTCCCCCTCAAGAATTTTTTCATAAGTTATGGCTACCGAATGCCGGCCTATGGCTTCGTAGGCTATTGAGACATTCAACTCTTTTCCTTTTTCTCCCTTCTCAACTTTCCAGTCCACAAGCCCCTGGGTCGATACATCGGCCACTGAAACGTCATCGGGTATAATAAAGCTGAACTTGCTAAGGGGTTTATGATGAATATCAAAATCAACAATTGTTGTATAAACCGCGAGGCCATCTCCAACAGTAAGCATGGTTCTGACTTCAGCCGAAACCCTGGCTTCTTCTTTTATAGCTCCGGAAGCTTTTCTTGACCAACTGATATTGACATAACTGCCTGGATAAAATGAACCTGTAGCGATAGTTCCCGAACCCGAGGAATTATTTTTACTGACAATCTGACCACCTGGTGTAACAGTCACCAGCATGTCCGGACGCCCTATTCTGACCTCAAGACTATTCACCTGAGCTTTTAATGATGGTGGGAAAATGATGGAAATGAGAATTTTTCAGGACCGCTGTTTTTGGAAATGCCTATCTTCATTACCAACTCAAGGGTATGCACACCGGCACCTTTTGTGACAAGGTGGAGGTAGTTATCCTTCATTTTAGAAAGAATTACCGGCTTGCCGTCTAAATATCCTGAGACAAGTGGGGTGTTGGCTTGAATCACCGGAACCGATACCCATCCGTTCTCTTTCAGAACCACAATCCTGGCGGTTATTTTTAAGTCAACGCTCTCTTTATTTACATTGGCAAAGTAGTCCGCGGATGAAACAACAGCGTCAACAGGGGGTGGCGCAACAGTTTCCCTCTGTCCCGCCTTTTCCAGTTTATCAAGAATTTCCTTAAAGTCATTCCAGGGAACAAGCATTTTTGTATCGCCCATGGAAGGAATCTTTTCTTCCGCGAAAGAGACCGGAATTCCTGAAATAAAAAGAATTATTATCGCGAATACGAGGACCTTTGGAAGGGAATTGAGCAAACCGATGGCTTTCACGGTAATCTCCTTGAAAATTGGTGACTTTGATCAGTATACTTCATTTATGACACCTTGCTTAATAAAAAGTTCAACAAAATATCGACTAAGAAGACACC
>CAYSHR010000094.1:0-9750 GCA_964430795.1 uncultured bacterium | reverse complement strand
CAGGAAACCTGCCTGGAAAAACCCTAATCGCCACAACCTCGAAAGCGCCCCAAAGAAAGATGGAGGCTCTGGCAAAAAGACCGGGAGTGAGGGTAGTGGTGTTGCCCGGCGTCAAGGGCAATATCAAGCTAAAAGGATTAGTGAACCATCTATCTTCATTGGGGCTTAACAGTTTGCTCATTGAAGGCGGGGGAACTGTGCTGGCTTCGGCATTGGAAGAGAAGATAGTTGACAAGGCGCGAATTATTATGGCACCGATTATAATCGGGGGCAAAAGCGCGCCCTCGGTAATTGGCGGAAAAGGTTTCGCCACCCTTGATAAAGCAGCACGATTTAAAGAGATTAAAGTCGGTCGCCTAGGAAACGATATGCTTATCAAAGGGTATGTGGAAAAATAATCAGCCATCGATTTTTTAATAAAAAATATAGAGATATCTGCTTAAAGTCGCCCATGTGTAAAAAATAATAAATGACGCGGAAAATAATACAGAGGCCACAAGAACCACCAGCATGCCCTTCTTGGAAGCCGCCAGCCGCCACAATCCTATGGAGTAAATCGCCGAAAGCATGGGAATCACCGGCAGAAGGTATCGTGGGCTTGGCAGCGTTAGAGCCAGAAGAACGATATAGGTCACGACGCCCCAGACCAATCTCTTTGTACCGGGACTCGGGATCATTCTCGCCGAAGAGAGGCCGAAAAGAAACAAGGGCACAGTATATATGCCCATCATTATCGGGAATAAGGGCAGAAGAACCTCTGATAAATACCATAACCCTCCCGGCCGAATAAATCCTACCAGCAGAAAAGATGAAAGCCTTGTAGCCTGTATCCAGAAAGCGCCTTTTACAAGGGCCACAATAATCCAGGGAAGGGCCAGAGCAAGGGGTGTAATAATCAGCAGCCAGGTTTTGGACCTGAAAAGCAGGGGGCGTGTTTCTTTATGAGACAGGAGCATCATCGCCCACATTGGAAATAGAAAGAGACCGTTATATCTTGAGAGTATTGTAAGGGCCGCGAATATCCCGGCCAAAACCGCGGCCCGGGCCGAGTCTTTTTCAATAAATCTTTCAAAAAAGTACATTGCTGTTAAAAAGAAGAGAGTAAAGGGCATATCCAAAAGAGCGGAGGCTGATGAAAAGCACCACATGGGAGTCGCGACAAAGAGTAGAACGGCAAGACCCGCTATGGCCTGGTCTGTGGTTTTACGAATCCAAAAATAACCCGCGGCCACAGAACCGATGGCGAAAGCGAAATTGAATATACGCCCCGCGGCTAACGTAAATCCGGTGAGCTTGTACCAGAAGCCGTACATCAAAACAAGAAAGGGCGGATGGTGTTTGCCAAGCCATTTATTTATTTCAGAGTAGTTCTCAAAATACTCATAAAGACCATTGTTCCAGAGAAATCTCGCCGCCTCAATATTTGATCCTTCGTCGTTCCATTGGGGCATAAATATGATAAGGCCCGCGCCAAAAAAAGTTATGGCGCCAATGCCCGCGTAGAGCCACCAGTTCGAGGATGCGGCCTGTCTGAGAATTTTGTCCAGGGGAGAAACCCAGTCCATTACAAACAGGGCGGTCATGGATATAAAAACAAGGATCAGAGTAAAAAGAAGAAAGTTTTTTGAAAAATAAGATCCGGGCTGAATAGCGTCGCTTTTGGCTATACCGGCTTTTTCGTTGGCATCCACGGGACTGCTGTCAACATTTATAAAGACGCCCGCGAATTGGGGAAGGCAATAAAAGGCACAGCAGAGAAGCATGGCGAGAATAATCATCTTCCCCGCGTGCCCTCTCATATCCACTCCCGCCTGTTAAATTAAAGTCCGGATTTTCCCGTCGATTCCTTTGTTGTAAAAGCCGTCCCGGTATCCCAGCAGCCGAGCCTGTTTTATCTTGTTTTTAAATAAGGCGCCGGGCATGTAATAAAGAATTCCCCCTGCCAGGAAAAAAAGAAACTTTGTCCACTTAAAAAAACCACCGTGTTTCTTCATGTATATCACACTGTTTCTTGTAATGAAGTATTCCTTGGCTGTTCTTTTTTTAAAATTTTTCTCCACCCCTTTATGATAGGCTGATACCCTTGGCATGAGTACAACTTGTTTGCCTATGCCGCGCAGCCGTTGGCACAGATCAGGCTCATCATGATAAGCAAAAATGTTTTCGTCAAATCCCCCGGCGTCAAAAAAATCATTTACCCTTACCGCAAAACAGCATCCAATGCCGAAATCGATATCAAAAAACTTTTTGCTTTTTCGATTCTCCAGAGCTTTTTCCCCTTCGATTCTCACCAATCTGTGGCGATAATTAATCACGCCAAAAGAGGCGTCAACATGGTTTTTGTACCGCTCTGAATAGATAACAGGAAAAGCGGCGGCGATATTTTTGTTATCCTGCAAAAGTTCCGCTAAAAGAGCGGCATTGTGGGGACTGATCCGGGCGTCGGGATTTATAATCAACGCCAGCCGTCCACCCCATTTTCTAATAATGGAAAGCGCCCTGTTATTGCCGCCGGCGTACCCCATGTTCTCTTTGAGTGCTTCAACGTGAACGCCCATATCTTTTATGCTTTCGACAGAATCGTCGGAACTGCCGCAATCCACCACCACGATCCGGTCAGGAGGCAGAAATTCCATTAATCCCAAAACAGATTGCTTTAGTTCCGCGCCGGAGTTTCTGTTTACAACAGCGGCCAATAGAAGTGAGTCAGCCATTTTCGCCTCCGGGTGGATTCAAAAACTCACCGGATTTAATATCGTCCCGCCTACCTGTTTTGTACCAACGGACAGGCCGCCTTAAGAGATTGAGATAGAAAGCATAGAGAGCGGCGGCCATATCCACAAAAAACATTGGCGCGGCCGGAATGATTCTAAAATAATCCCCAGGCTTGCGCTTTGCAAGGCGAAAGGCCGCCAGCATTTGCATAAGGGGCATTAACATAGACCCGAGAATCAAAAAACAGGATGCAAAAAAAAGAGGGGAAAAACTATTTACAAGAGCCATGAGCAGATATCCGGCCAATAAAGGGCGGTCGATATAACCCCATGAGTAAATCAAGAGGTCGAGCTTTTTTACAAGGGCGCCTTTGCCGCGGATAATTTCCATGCTCTTGGCCCTGGCGATTCTTGAGAATCCCCGCCCCCAACCTACATGCTGAAAGAAATATTCCTTTAGATTGTGGGGAACCTGGAAAGCGGCTTTCATTCTCCGGGCAAAGAGTATCTTCTCTCCGTTAATTTGCATTCTGACCGAGAGGTTTGTGTCTTCGAGGAGGTGATCCCGACTAAATCCGTACTTGTTCAAAGTTCCGCGTCTTATTCCCCAATTGCTGCCAAGGACAGCCGAAGTCAAGGCCATTTTTGAGCCCGGCCGGAGGGTGGCCAGTTGGTGAGTCCAGCACTCGGCCGCGGAGTAGAAAGAGCAGATGGAGTCATATGGATTAACAGGTTCCAGTCTGCCCGATACCGCGCCAACCATAGGATCACTAAGAGCGCCGGCAAGTTGCTTTAAGGTTTGAGGTTCTATTATTGAATCGGCGTCAAGAAAGAAGCAGATATCCTGACAAGGGAATTTTTTCAGCGCGGAATTTAGAGCCGCGGCCTTGCCTTGGCCTCCCAGGGATTTCGCCCGTGAATAAATTGTCATATCGCCAAACCGGCTCTTATAACTCTCGGCCATGCTTTTTGTGCTATCGCCGCTCCCATCGTCGATGACCACCACCTGGAATTTGTTCTTGGGGTAATCCGCTTCCACCAAGGCTTCAAGAGTGGCGCCGATAACACTCTCTTCATTATGAACCGGAATAAATACCGTGATTTTCGGCAGGGTTTCCGGCAGAGGAAAATCAGGAGTTGGCCGGAGGATCAAAGCGCCAAGGGTAAGGTAGGCCCTTCGTATCAAAATAAGCCCCAGAACCACGGTGAACAGGATGGAAATTGACCAGGCAAGAAAAAGAAGAAACCCTTTTTGCCAGATAAGGGCGCTGCCGAAAATCATTATCCAAATAGGCAGATATGGCCTTTTCAGAATTCCTCCAAAGGATATTGGAATAATTATTCCGGGGAAATATTCTTAGCTCTTTCTTCCGAAATATGATCCTTTATAAACGTATTCTCTATATTTCCAGGGAGGCGTGTTCACAAGCTGATCTTTTCTATAGATTTTTAATAGCTCGTTGCCAAAGGTGGACAGGCCATATTTCAAGCCTGTTTCATATTGAAAATGCCACCATTCAGAGCTTATATATGATCTTGGCCAGGACCTTCTTGCTCTTATTGGATTAAATCCCTCTTTTTTGAAAAGCTCTGTAAGATTAATAAACCTTCCGGAGACTTTTACGGCGCCGGCTTTGCCCTTTGCCCATTTTATTCCTTCGAGAGTAAGCTTATCTCCTTTATCCCCTTTGGCGTAAACCAGCCATTTATTGCCACTCTCTTTTGTCACTACCAGAGGATCGGTCCTGGGGTTTTTCATGGCGCTGTAAATGTGGATATCAAGGGCACGCCCAGTGTAATGAAAAGAGGTTGCCGACCGCCCTGAAGATACCTTTGCCCAAAGGCTCCTGATGCCACCGCTGGAGGGAATTATTCCCCCTGATTTTTTTATCACCTTATAGACTTTTGTATATGCTCTTGCCACATCTTCCCGCAGGCGGAATGAATCATAGCCATCCATATAGGGATCAGCGGGCGCGGAATCGAGATGAAGATTGGCATATTTTGGACTTGGTGGTTTTTTCACGCCAAGGGCGGCCCAGGTGTTCTTTCCCACGATGCCGTCAACTTTTAATTTCCGCTCCTTTTGAAACGCCTTAACGCCCTTTTCAGTCTTGGCGCCAAACCAGCCGTCAACAGGGCCGATGTCATACCCATTTTCCGTTAACATTTTTTGCAGTTTTTTTACCTGGTTGTTGACGTCGCCCTTGCGTAAATTCATTTTAGCTCCCTGTTAATGATGGGAATGTTTTACTCACATCCATATTTTCGTGGTTTTTACCTGTTATGTCACCTCTTTTTTCAATCAATTTTTCGTGACACTTTGTTTTTTGCCCAATATAATCCCAACCAAACAGACTAATGGTGGAAAATGGAACCCATTAAAGAAGTCAAAGCCTTTACAAAGGAGATATATACCACAAGCAGGTTCCCCGAAACCGATATCTTTGTTGACTACTTTAAAAAGAGATTCAAAAAAGAGCTCCTCGCGGTGATTTTTTATGGAAGTTGTCTATCCGCGGAAACAAGATCATCCACCAGCTTTCATGATTTTTATCTCATTGCCGATCAGTACAATCTTTTTCACAAGAGAAGAATTCATTCCTGGATAAACTCCATTCTTCCTCCAGCGATTTTTTATCTGGAACTTATGGACGAGCAAGGGGAAAAACATAGTTGCAAGTATTGCGTTATCAGCATTGAAGACCTGGAAAAGAGCACAAGCCACCGGGCTAAGGACCTCTATCATCTGGGTAGATTTTCAAAGAGAATCGCCATTCTTTACTCCCAGGGAATTTGGGTGACGGACCGGGTCGTGGATGTCGCGGCAAACGCCTGGCAGGTGCTGGCGCCTTACGCCATAGTCGCCGGCAGTTCAAAAATCGACGTGAGGGATTTCGCGAAAACCCTCCTCTCTCTTTCCTATAAGGGTGAGCTGAGACTGGAAAAACCCGAGGAGAAGATTCAGGGATTGTATTTGGCGGAAAAATCATTTTACGACAAAGTCCTTGGCTTGATTCTTCAAATGTACGCGAAAAGCAATAGGGATCAATTCAAGGTGGATGATAAATTGGCGAAGGGCGTCTATCTGCTTAGAAGAACCCCTGCGCAAAGAGCCCAGGAGTATAAAAAACTGGCGAAAATGATAAGGGTTAGTCAAAGAAGGGCAAAGGCGCGATGGCCCCTTATGATGTTCACGATAAAGAACTGGGTCGATATTCTTTTGAGTAAACTTGAGAGAACTTATGGTACAAAGCTGGAGCTTTCGCCCTTTGAGAGGCGATTTATTTTAATCTTCGGGTGGAGACATTATTTTCGACTGAAAAAAGAAGGAAAAGTAAAGTAGTCAAAAGAGCCGGCATGTTTTACAAAAGAGCGGTTTTCCAAATAGGCCATTGTTCAATCCTTTCTCTTTTGACATAATGCCGGAAATAAATATTCTACAGTAAACTGAGAAAGTCTATCCTCGGCTTTTTCAGACATGGAGATCAAAAAGCACGGTTTACACCGGTTATTCGACTTGAAAAAAGGTTTTTGGATATATGGATGAAAAAACCCTCCTAAGCATGAAACAGTACATGGGGCGCATCCGCCGGGATGAATACCAGAAGGTGTATGCTCCTCTTGCCGAATGCTATTTTCGCACCGGATTACTTGGCGATGCCAAGGAGACGGCTTTAGAGGGTCTTGAAATATTCCCTTCTTATCTTTTATGCAGGGAAGTGCTTGGAAAAATCTATTTTAAATTGGGAAATCTTGACCAGGCGCGGCGCCAGCTTGAAAAAGTGGCGAGAATTGTAAAGAACAACTCCGAGCTGTCAAGAATCCTGGGCAAGCTCTATATGCAATTGGGCCTTGATGATTTGGCCCTGGAGCACTTTGAGTTTGTGGTCAAAAAAGACCCCTTTGATTTTGAAATCCAAAACCTTCTTCTTGAGATCCAAGAGCGAAATTTGCCTGAACCTGAATATGACCCGGATGACAAGGCTGATGGATTTTCAGGTTCTCAAAAAGAGAAGGTGACTGACATTGAGGCCATTATCGCCCAATTGGATGAACCGGAGGTTTCGGGCAGAGAGAAATATTCAAAAGCCACAGACAGGGCATTGGATTTTCTTGAGGAAGTGGAAGACGATATTGACGCTAAAGCGGATAAGATTTATGCCTACCTGCGGGAAGATGAAGAAAATAAAAAAGATGCTCCGGTAAACCATCGAAAAGTTATTAATCCGGAGATAATAAAGGAGAACCGGAGGGAAATTCACGCCGCGGCCCTTATCGGGCAGCTTCATATGGAACTCCATCTTCTTGATGAGGCTTTAATCATTGCCAAAAAGCTTCTAAAACAATATCCCGAGGACCAGGACCTTCAACTTTTGTATGACAAATTTGAACAGAAACTTTGCGCAAAAGAGGAAGAGCTTGATGATCTTGAAGGCCGCTCTCTGGCAACAGGTCTGTAACCTTTTACTTGCTTGGAATTTATGTAGGAATCACCGTTTTCCACATTCTGCTAACTGTCAAGACCCCCTACTATCTCGCCCTGATAGAAAAACTCATAAATTTGGCAGCCATTATAATAGATAATCCCTGTTATTTCATTATCAACAACTGTTCCTTCAAATTCCACGGTTGTTTTTCCAAAGCATTGGTTGGAGCGAAATTCGGAATTTAAAGAAAATATTTTATTTGCCTGAAGATCAATAAAATAAAAACCTTCCACTTTCGCGAAGAAGGTGCCTTCGAACTCTCCGTTTAATGTTCTTTTGGGCCCGTAATTTATCTTAAGGAAAAGTTTTTCAAAATCTTCATCAGGTCCCTTCCCTGAATATACCTCAGCGTAATCATCCCAATCCTCACCAGGGATTTCGTCGCCTCCACATCCAGGGAGGAAAAGAAAAATAGAGATAAAGAGCATTAACCAGGTGACATTTTTCATTTTAAATCAAGGTCCTTCAGCATATCCGTTAGTTCTTTTCTGTGCTTGCGCAAATATCTCTCAACCTGTTTTTTCTTGACTCCCAGGTCTTTAAAGGTCTCTTTTAGAAGTCTTTCGGACAATTGTGGGGTCGTTCCTTTTCGTTCCATGGTCAGAACCAGAATGGCGGCGCCTTTTACCGGATCCCCTTTTTTATAATCCTTGCCAACTGCCATAATGGAATATTATGTAGGCAAATGGCATTTGTGAAAAGAAAAAATTTCAAAAATCGACAAGGTTTTACCAATCCCTCTTTTTGAAGCGGGATAATTTTGCTACAATTCACCGGACTTGATAATAATGAGGGGCTTTAAGATGAAACATAGGCCTTTTTGGGGGTTGGCAATCCTTGCCCTCTGTTTATTCATGGCAGTGACGACTTTTGGAAAAAACAAAGTGCTTCTTGTTGACAAGCTTTTGGCAGTAGTAGGCATAAGCACTATTACCGCCGGGGATGTGGAAGTTGAAAAGAAAATCCTGAAGCTTGCCCGGGACTCTCTTTTATACCAGGGGCAGGAAAGAGCCTTAACGAATAAAATGGTTTTCAGAGAGCTCCTTATCAGAGAGCTGCTTTATCAGAGCGCGACCAAGCTTGGTCTTGACCAGGTAAGGCAGAAAGAAGTTGCCGCGGCCATGGAATCCTTTACCGGCAAGTTCAAAAATGATGACGACTACCTGATGTTTCTGATTTCCCTTGAAGTGTCAGATCCGAAATTCAGCAAAAGAATGGAGGGTAGCGTCGAGTGGGTTCATTACAAACCCATTGAGCAAAGATTTAAACATAAGTTAATTGCCCAAATGTTTATCGAAAAAAAGATCGGATTGCAGGTTCGCTTGACCTTGCCGGCAAAATTTGAGAATGAGCGATCAAGGCTGGCAGCGGAAAATCCTGGTAAAAATGACCATGAGTTAAAAGGGATTCTGGAACGGAAAATGATTCAGAAAGGCTTGAGAGCCTGGGTTAAAGATGCCGGTTCAAGAACAAAAATAAGTATTCTTGTTGATGATTACTCCGATGTGCTGAATTAGCAAACTTTTAAAGAAATCAGTCCATTTAGGATTCATAGGCTTTTTTTCAGGCATCCTAATAAACCGTTCCCTTTTTTAAACACTGCTTGAGACATCTTAAAAGGCAAAAACATTATGCCGGAAATTACAGCGACTCCCCTAGCCTCGGGAAGCAGGGGAAACAGCATTCTCGTGGAGTCCAATAAAGTTCGAGTTCTTGTTGACGCTGGTCTTTCATGTAAGGAAATTTGCCGGAGACTCAATTCCATCGACGTTGATCCAGGGTCGATAAGGGCAATACTGGTAACTCATGAACATATCGATCACATAGCGGCCATTCCTGTTTTTACAAGGAGATTCGGCACCCCTGTCTATACAACGAGGCTTACAGCCACAGCCTTGTCAAGGGGAGGTTCTTTATCTGAAAATGTGAAAAAAATAGAAATCATAAACGCGGGGCAGCCCTTTGCCATTGAGGATTTTCAAATACATCCCTTTGCCATCTCCCATGACGCGGCTGACCCATTAGGGTTCAGGTTCGAGGTTGGCGGCGCGGCCTTGGCCACCTGCTCGGATTTAGGAATTGTTACCCGCCTTGTTTGCGACAGGCTTTCACATTGCCAGGCGGTTTTTTGTGAAAGCAATCATGATCCGGGCATGCTAAAAAACGGCCCTTACCCTCCTTTTGTTAAAAGCCGAGTGGCCGGCAAATTTGGCCACCTTTCAAATAATGAGTGCAAAAACCTCATCGAGAACATCTACCATTCGGGCTTAGAAAATATTGTTCTTTCCCACCTCTCTCAAAACAACAATACTCCCAGGCTGGCATTTGACAAAACAAAAGACTTTCTCGATAAAATCGGCGCGAAAACTGATTTGAAGGTGGCGTTTCAGGATAAAGTCGGAAACACAATAGAGATCGGATAGGTTCTCTCAATTAATTACAAAGTAGGGTCTGAGAAGATTGAGCACCATCTCCTGCCCTTTCTCTATCGTGTTTTGATTCAAGGGCAGATCTGAAACCGAAAGATGGCTTGCCCAGAAAAAAGA
>CAYSHR010000093.1:0-9756 GCA_964430795.1 uncultured bacterium | reverse complement strand
CCAGGAAACCATACCCATTATTTCATTAATTTAAATTAGTGGAGGCTTTTGAATATGAAAAGATATAATATTCTAACTTTTTCAATATTTGTTATTCTGATTTTATTAGCGTCTACCGCGTCGGGCACCCTTGTCAAGGTGACACCGGAGCAGATGACTGAACAAGCCCAAACAATTGTTGTCGGCCACGTGGATGAAACCTATACCTTTGTCAACCCAGGTAGCAGAGCTATTGAAACCGGCGTTGTTGTTACTGTTTCTCATAGGATTAAAGGCGAGTCCCCGGCTACTTTCACCATAATAATACCAGGAGGTATTATCCTCAACAGCTTCATGTTCAAGACCGATTTTCCTCATTTTGAGCAAGGGCGGGAAGTTGTTTTGTTTCTAAAGGATGACTGTAGCAAATTGGTTGGTCAAATTCAGGGAGAATACACAATCCAAAATGGTATGATTAAAGAGCTCTCTATCGATTCAACAGATTTTATTGACTCCATTCGCAACATGACTATCGGCCTGGCGCCGGTAGTGAACCTTGACAGAGCCTTCTTCCCAGAGACAGTCGAGATGGGAATCATCAAAATGCTGGATAGTAAATTCGGTAATGATGGATTAAAATGGGACACTAAATCCATTAACCTCTATATCAATGAAAACAGCAGCGATACTACAGGAGAGGGCGCCGCGGTAAAGACCTCCATGCAGACCTGGAACAACGCGCCGGCAAATTTCAGTTTCAATTACAAAGGAACTCATAGCCGTACCCATGGAGAGGACCAGAACTGGAAAAATGAGGTTTTATGGTCCTCCATGACTGTTGACGCCATTGCTTACGCCGCGTGCTGGGGTGATGGTTATGGCTATCTCATCGAATGCGATCTGGTTTTCAACACCGATTATACCTGGTCTGCCCAGGGTAACCCGGCAAGTCAGGAAATGGATGTTCAAAATATTGCCACCCATGAGCTTGGCCATTTTTTACAGCTTCTCGATCTTTATAATAACTGGGATTATGAAAAAACCATGTACGGCTACGCCGATACAGGGGAGACCTACAAGCGCACACTGCACAATGATGATAAAAACGGCATAGCCCATATCTATGGAACCGGTCCGGGAGATGACGATGACGACACAACCGACGACGACGATGATACTGTCCCTGATGATGACGATGACCAGGACGATGATGACCAGGACGATGATGATGACAGCGGTGATGACGATGACGATGATTTTTCAGGCAGCGATTGCTACGACTTTATGGAGCTTCTCTATGATGATTGCGACATGAAAATATATAGCAGTGGCGACCCTCTTTCAGGCAGCCTGGCTTACGACATGTGCAAAGAGGGCGATGGTCCCTGGGAGTGCATGTTTGATTGCATGAACCATGATAAGGTAGACAGTTGTTCTTCATTTGTAAGCTGCCTCACCTCCAAATGCGATCTCTCATTCCCATCGGCTGGTAGTAGTGATGATGACGATGATGACAGCGGTGGAGGTCTCTGCGGCTGAAAGACTAACCTTTTATATATTCATAGAGTCTGGCGGGACTCAGTTTTGTAATGGGAGTTTCAAGCAGATAGCGAATCATTGGCGCGTCAAACCTGTAACAACCATCGCATTTTGAAGCCTTTTCAATATTTTTATCCAAAGGCTTTGACAATATCTCCTCAAAGGAATTTTCCAGCAGGTTCCCGATTTTGGCAAAATAACTTCCACAAAGGGAGAGATCGCCATCAGGCATTATACCCAGATTAATGAAGTTATCCAGTTCATCGCAGGGCGTTCCCTCACCTTTTGAAATAAGCTCAGGCCAGGAAGAGAAATAGCTTGCTCCACCAATCAAATAACCACGGCGAGCTTTTTTAATTTTTATCAATTTTTCGGTTATGGGTATTATCTGGGATTCCAAAGGGCGATAATCGGGAAAGTAATGGGGATGAATTTTCAATTTATCCAACCCGAGTTTTTCAATATAATCAAGAAAATCACAAGTGGCATCGGCGTTGTGCCGGGTGATGACATAATTGATACCGACCTTTGATTTTTCTCGTATTTTCAACAGATTCTTAAGCCCGGTCATAGCCGGCGCCCAGGAACCTTCTCCTCTGAGAATCTCGTGGGCTTTTTCAAAACCGTCAATGGAAACAAAAGCCATGTTAAAAGACATGTCCACCAAGGGCGCTTTTTCTCTATTTATCAGAATGCCGTTTGAGTAAAGAACAGTGAAAATATGGTTCTTTCGAGCTCTTGCCATAAGATCAAAGAGGTCTTTTCTAACAAGGGGCTCGCCACCGGCTATATATAGAACAGGCAGTTTGATATCGATCATTCTATCGATGATTTTCATAGCGTCTTCTGTGCCAAGCCGGTCCTGGTCACGCTTTACCCTGTCAAAGAAGAAGCACCCCTGACATGAAAGCACGCACCTGTTGGTTATCAGCCAACAGCAAATAAGGGGCAGATGTTTTCCTTTTCCATATTCCAGGTATCGATTAAAGAGCCTTGCAAGGGTATGAATATTAATCATTTGCCTACACCGCTTTGTTTGCGGATAATCTGTTTTGCGACCGCACCTTTAAAAATATTCCAAAAAGTTTCAGATAATAGAAAAATGTTTTGACGGAAATATTATTTAAAACGTTAATAAGATATTTTGGGCGCAAGTAGAATCGCAGGAGAAAATTGCGTTGCTTTTTTGTAACCTTTTTATCATAGGTATGATAAAAGTGATGCCTGCCGACGTTGATATAGCCACAGCCATACTGATTTTCATAATCCTTGGAACCGGGAATGGCCATGAATATATTCAGGCTAATTATAAGGGGGTTGATCTTTAAAGCCAGGTCCAGAGATTTTTTATAATCCTCTTCCTTTTCACCTGGCAGATCGATAATGAAATAAGCCCTTGTGTTAATCCTCTCTTTGTGGGCGGCGTCAAAAGCATTAATCACATCACCAATGTCAATCTCTTTATTGATTCCGTTCAAAACCCTCTGGCTGCCTGATTCGACGCCAAAACTTATAAGTTTGCAGTTTGCCCTTTTCATTAACTTGATGGTGTCATGGCGCAAATCGACCCTGGCGTTGGCGATCCACTGAATTTTCTTTTCCCAGCCTCTTTGAAATATCCCTTCACAGAAACTCTTGACCCTATCCTGATCAAAAGTGAAATAGTCATCTATCATAATATAGTTGTAGATATTCATATCTTTCTGAAGCAGTTCCATCTCCGAAAAAATGTTCTCAATAGACCTGTAGCGCACTGTTCTTCCATGAACAACGTGTCTGGAACAGAATGTACACTTTTGAGGGCACCCCCTCGACCCTAAAATTCTCGCCCTGTTTTCAGAATCGGAAAGAACAAATCCCAGTTCATTGTCAAAACGGTATTTATTCCAGTCAATAAGGTGCCTTGCCGGAAAAGGGAGAGAATCGAGATCGGTAATTTTTACGGCTTTTGGACCTTTAATAACGGCGCCGTCTTTATTAAGATATAGCCCGGGAATCGTTTTTGGTTCTTTTCCTTCAATATAATCAACAAAAGTAAGCTCGGCTTCACCGGCGATAACCGCGTCCACGCCTTTTATTTCAATTGATTGTTCCGGAAACATAGTCGCGTGAGTCCCACCGAAAATTGTATGGGCGCCTCTGTTTTTGGCGTATAAAAAAGCATCTTCGGCTCTGTCGAGTATGGGGCTTGTAGCTGATATTCCCACTATGTCAGGCTTTTCCCGGTCAAATCCTTTCTCAAAAACATCTCCTGCCAGTTCATCGACAAATACGATATTATGCTTGGTTTTCTCGAGAGTGGCCGCAAGGTAGAGAAGATTAAGAGGTTGGTGATTTACCCCCAGGTGCTTCATGGAAATCGCCTCTTCGGAAAAATCGAGCCTCGACAACATAATTTTCATCTGGTTTCACCGCCGTTTTTAAACTTTTTTTTAATGAAATTCCAAGCGTGAAATCCATAATATTTCATGTATGCGATTACTCGTAAGTTTCTGTTTATCAGCACCAGAAAAACTTCGAGGAGCAAAGTCGCCATGCCTGGAATATACTTTAACATCTCTATTTTTTGTTTTTTGATTATCCATCCGGTAAAGCTATGGGGAACCATGGGAATAAGGACAAAAAGCTTCTCATAAAGTCTTGCGAGTTTCAAGGTTTCAGGGTTGATGCCGGGCATGGAGCCGCCCTGGTAATAATTTAAATCCTCGCCAAATTTAAAACGCTCGGCTTGCTCTTTGTCAAGAAGTTCATTGGCAAGAGCGTAATCGAGAATCTTCGTTCCTGGAAAATATGAAAGGAAAAAACAGTTTATTTTAACAAGCTCCTTTGTGCTGTGATAAAACTTCGCGGCTTCCACGTAATCTTCTTCAGTATCGTTTGGTAGGCCAAAGATATGGTGGATATGAAATGGAAGCTTTATCCGGTCGAAAATCGCCACCGCCTTTTTTATCTCTTCATTGGAGGATTGGCGGTTAAGTACATCTCTCCTTGTCTTTTCATTCATGGATTGGACACCGAAATCCAATCGCACGCAGCCCGAATCCTTTAAGAGCCTCGCTGTATCAAGGGCAAGATTTTTCGTATGAATATTACACAAAAAGGGCAGGGAGACCTCTTCCCTATATCTTCTCAAAAAGCTTTCAAGCCACTTTGAGTCGGTGGAAAAAACATCATCCATAAAGGATAACACCTTTACGCCGAAATCTTTTTTCAACCGTACGCACTCCTCGATTACAGAGTCAACGCCTCGCCTTCGCAAGTACTTCCCCTTGCCTTTATAGAGGGGCTTCAAAAATGAATGACAACAGTAGGCGCAAGCGTAGGGGCAGCCTCGGCTGGTTACTACCAGGCAAAGCTCCATTAATAGACATGACTCCATGAATATGGATTTGTCCATGGCCGGAAGAGCATCTAGATCATGTTCCAGAGGTCTTAATTCAACCTTTTTGATAGTATCCTTAGTCCAGACATTTGGTATGGAATCGACATCATTCATTTGAGCCAGGCTATCGGCAAGGTCGGCAAGGGCGCCATCGCCCTCACCTTGAATTACGAAATCCACATTCTTCTCTTTGATAACCACTTCAGGAGCGGAGCTGGGATGAATACCGCCAAAGACAATGGGCGTTTCATATCTTTCTTTTAATTTAGCTGAAGTGTTTAGAGCCCAGCTATAGAGGTTGGTCATAACCGAAAAGCCGACAAGGTCAGGGTTTGTTTTTGCTATTCTTTCCACCACATCATCGGTCTGGTCAAAAACTTTGGCTAATGGTGGGATATTCAGGAAATATTTATCATCAAAAAGACCTGGATCATAAACAACGCCGCATTGGTGCCCTTTGGCTTTTAACGCCGGCGAAAGAGCTTCAATGGCCAGATTCTGAGCGCCTCTGCATACTAGAGTTACCCGCATAATAACTTCCTTATTTTACCAATGAACAATACACCTATTGCCCATTACTCTCAAATAATTTTCTAATAGTAATATACTTAAGCTCGTTAATAGGGGGAAAACCTGCCGTGGACCGGAAAAAGGCGGAACACATTTCCAATCAGAATCCATTTATCAATCGGCCCCGCGGCTTTTGACCCTTCGGTTATGGTGGGAGGGCCAACAGATGAAAATCTCTCCATATCAACATAGGCGGGAGTTAAAATTTCCAATAGATGAGGTAGAAGTTCCTGCCCCGCGTCTATAAGTTTAAATGTGTCGGGCTCTATACACATTATGTGTAGGGATTGGTCATAGTTGAACATGATGGGTAAAAACCTGTCGGGATATTTCAATCCTCCCTGGTTCTGAGAATTAACACCCACCACATCAGTGATATTTAGAGTAGGCAAAGGTGTTGTCAGGTCAGGCAGTTTTCCATGGGTTACTGAAAGGAGAAATGCTTTGTCTATAAAAAACCAGGGTCTGACGCGACTTTTTAAAAAGGTGTATTCAAGAAAAGAGGCGAGCATTCGCTCTCTGTCAGGTTGATTGTCACCATATAAAAAAAGGAAGATATCCTTCCCCTTGGAATTTTCCATAATATCTTTTAAACCTGAGTAAACTCTTTCGTATTTTTTTCCTTCCGTTAAAAAATATCTGCTGTTGTAATTGAGGCCGAGAAGATAGGTAAATGCCAGGCCCGCCATGGAGCAAAGGGCAATAATCCTGAGCCTTCTATTTACTCCTTTGCCTCCGGTGGCGCATGTTGCCACAATTAAAAAGAAACCGATGGCCGGCAGAAAAAGATATTTCTCTTCCCCTTCCACCGGATCAATAACCCTGTCTATTACCTGCAATGCCGGCAGTAATCCGATAATTATCCACGAAAGCCCCATTAAGAGAACCAGTTTTCTCTGCTTTGAAAAGGAGATAAAGGCGGTTAGAAAAATTATCCCCGCAAAGCCTATGGCAAGGTATTTGACTCCGGGATTATCCAGGAATCCTTGATAGAATGGAGTGAAAAGCCCTTCCGGGACAACAGTAAAATATTTCCAGAGAGGGAGACCTATAAAATCCGTGAATCTTCCTTCAATGTTGTCCAGGGACTTGAGAGTGAAAGTGTAGTAGATAGTTGTGGCGATTACACCGCAAATCGCGACAAAGAATGGAGCTATTCTCAGGATAGTTTTTTTTAGAGTAAACCTGGAATCAGCCGCCGTATAAATTATATCGGTGAAAAGAAGCATAACAGGCAGGCCGTACGCCGACTCCTGGGTCATTACCGCCAAAATAAAAAATAGAAGGGAAAGTACATAATAGGCGCCGGTTCTGGCTTTTGAGAAAAGAACCATTCGTTTTGCTCTTAAGTAAGCCAGATAAAAGACCATTGACAGGAGAAATGAGGTAGTTAAAACCAGGTAGACAACAGCGGTGGCGCTTCCAATCAGTCTGGCGTTAAATGGCGACAGGGCAAACAAAGTCGCCGCGCCCATAGCTGTTAGCCATGAGCGAGTAAGTTGTCTGGTGATGGAGAAAACGAGAAAAACGCAAAAAAGCAGAAGCAGAAAAGCGCTCAGGTGATGCCCTCTGGCTACTGAGCCCCATATTTCATAATTATAAGCCCACCACATCTGAGTAAAATAGATCATCCGAATATGTTCAACGGAAAGTTCCGGAGTGCTTATCAGCATCTCAAAGACATTGGCTTTAAAGAAACCATTTTGAGCGATGTTTTTGCCGAAATTCAGATGGTACCAATCGTCTTCATCATAAAAACCGATGTCAAAAAGGGGAGAATATGCCAGATAAACCAATATTATCAGCATGAGAATGAATAAGAGAATATAGCGGTTATCTTTTGCGGTGAGCAATGGAGGCAATACCTTTCATGCCCTAATTATTCGACCAGTCGGTTATTTTTGGTCCAAAGAGACCCTCTTTTAATATGTAATAAATCCGCTTTAGAATATTGCTCATATGGTTCCAGGATTTTATGGAATTGGCCATATGCCAGATGACCCTGGGTTGGCTGTAAAAGGAGAGGTAAGCTCTTTTTTTCAACCTGGATATCTGAGAAGAAGTCATATAGGACGTATAAGAGACCTTTGGTGAATAAAAAGAGGTGGTCTGGAAATCCTCCATCTTTATAAATCCACCATCTATAAGTTCATCACCCACCGGACTTCCCGGCAGGGGAATAAAACATGAAAAGCCGGCATAAGTGAAAGGAAGCTTATTGGCCAGTTCTATTGATTTGATGACATCATCATAAGTTTCGCCGGGATATCCGATGATAAAATGGCCTGTAATCTCCATTCCGACAGAATGCAATAATTCCACCTCGGCAACAATTTTTTCCACGGTTATCGCTTTTTTCATAAGGTCGAGAACTCGCTGGCTTCCACTTTCAACTCCAATGGAAAGCTTGTAGCAGCCGCTTTTTACCAGCAACTCGGCCAGTTCCTTGTCAACCCGGTCGCATCGCGCGCCGTTTGGCAGGCACCAGGTGATGTTTATATTGCTCTTGATTAACTTCTCACATACTTTTTTAGCATTGTCCGGGCGCTGTAAAAAGTTATCATCAAGAACCTGAATCTCGTTAATTCCATATTTTTCATGGAGCAATTTCATCTCTTCTATAATAAGGTCCGCGCTTCGTATCCTGAAGGACTTGCCTTAAATCTTTTTAGCGGCGCAAAATTTACAGGGGAAGAGGCACCCTCTGGACATCAACAGAGGCGCGGTGGGCAGCCTCTTGGCAAAAGCCAAAGTAGGGGAGTGGGGATATTCCTGAGGTTTTATAATATCCCAGGTTGGAAAATCCATCTCGTCAAGATTTTCAATAAGTCTGCATGGATTCTTTCGGATATTATCCTGATCCCTCCAGACAAGCCCGGATGGAACAGAAAAATCAGGCTTTGATTTTGAGAGTTCCCGCCCAAACTCCACAATCCCGATCTCCCCCTCGCCAACCATACCAAAGTCACAGTCAGGCATCCATTTTAGGCTGGCTTCAGGCGCGCCCGAAACATGAGGTCCACCGGCAATGGTTATTATTTCCGGGTTAACGTTCTTTACAACAGTAATGGCGTTTTTTACTTCAGTTAGACTTTTTGAAAAAGTAGTGATTCCTACTATGTCCGGCTTCCTATCTATTATAACCTTGCCAAGCCTGGCCGGAGGCGTGTTTTCCTTTGTGCAATCAAATATTTCCACCTCATGCCCATCATTGATCAACTCCGAAGCCATATACCCTAAACCCAAAGGCGGCATTACGGTTAAGGATTCTCTTATGTATGGGTGAAGAAGAAGAAATTTCATTGGCAAAAACGCTTTCCTGTAAAAGGCGTAAGAGAACAGCAATGAATAAATACCATAATCACAATCGTAGTATAAGGTTATTGACCGGTCAAGATTATCCTGTTAATTATTTTAACGATGGGTGTGGGACAAATTTGTAGAAACCGGTGGTTTTATCCGGGGACATCATGGAGTAGACAATTCGTTTGCGGAATATTTTTGTTCATCCAATCCAACATTTATATGTTCACTAATTTGTGGCAATGATGTCCCCGAACCGCGAAAAGCTTATTTTGAACACGAAATCTCCAAATTTGTCCCACTCCCTTTAACAATCCTGTTTAAGGAAAAACCAACAACCGAGGCTTTAAATGCCCGACCAGCCTTTAAGTTTTTATAAGAGATTTAAAAAGAGCTATTTTTTAATAATAATATATTTAGGCCGGCTTTTAAAAAAATTGATGTGGAGAATGGTTGAATTTAGAAATAATGGCCGTCGTGTGCATCCAAAGCATATTGCTCTGCCCAACGAACATCATCATTGGTACGCCGCTGATATCGAGGAAGGATGGAGGGTGTGCGACCTGGGTTGTGACCGGGGAGGTCATGTTAAGACCATACTCAGGGCAAAAGCATTTGTAACGGGAGTTGAAAAAAACCGGGATGCCTTAAAACAAGCCTATAAATCCGGAATGACGTCATATATCCAGGCCGATCTGGAAAAGCCCATCCCATTAAAGGGTGGGAGTTTTGACGCTGTTTTGGCTCTTGACGTTATTGAACATCTTTATGCCAGGGACCGGTTCATCTTCGAGATAGCCAGGATTCTAAAGCCGGGGGGCCTTGTTTTTCTTTCCGCGCCCAACAGAGCCACAGCATGGAAAAAAACCGCTCGGGAACTTGGGCTGTTTGAGTTTTCCGATCCTGATCATAAAATCGAATATGAAAAAGATGAGAGTGTCCCTTGCCCGGCAGATTCACAGACGACCTGCTATTCGGTCAGT
>CAYSHR010000092.1:0-9849 GCA_964430795.1 uncultured bacterium | reverse complement strand
CCCATACGCCCTTGTGGTGGGAAATCCCGCTAAAAGAATCGGTTGGGTTTGTTCTTGCGGACGCCGCCTTTATATGGATAATGGCAAAGCGACTTGTCAATGTGGAAGGTCATACGAGCTTTTATCCAAGGAGGTTTTAGTTGGCTGTGGAAAATAAGATCAAAGGGGCGCCCTTGCTTGATCTGGGGAGGCAATACGCCGCGATTGGCCAAGAGATGGAAAAAGCCCTTATTGACTGCGCCCGGTCCGGAAAATATATCCTTGGCGCCGCTGTTTTGGATTTTGAGAAAGCCGCGGCAAAATATTGCCGGACGGATCACGCTGTTGGCGCAACCAGCGGTTCCGACGCCCTTCTTATGGCGCTGATGGCAGAAGGTATCGGCCCCGGAGATAAAGTAATCACCACTCCTTTTACTTTCTTCGCCACCGGCGGCGCCATATGGAGAGTGGGGGCGAAACCTCTTTTTGTGGATATCGAACCTGAAGGATTTAACATTGACCCGGTCCAGGTGGAAAAAGCCGCCTGCGAGGATGGAGTAAAAGCAATAATCGTGGTTCATCTTTTTGGTCAGTGCGTTGATATGGACCCTGTGCTTGATCTGGCCAAAAAGCATAATCTTGTTGTCATTGAGGACGCCGCCCAATCCATTGGTTCGGAGTATAAAGGCAAAAGAGCCGGCTCAATGGGGCATTACGGCGCCTTCTCTTTTTTCCCAAGCAAGAACCTGGGATGTATGGGAGACGGCGGTCTTGTTACAACAAAGGACTCTGAAAAGGCGGAAAAACTGGAGATTTTCAGAAACCACGGCTCCATGCCCAAGTACTATCATAAATATGTCGGCGGGAATTTCAGGTTGGACGCCATGCAGGCGGCGGTTCTGTCTGTGAAGCTGCCCTATCTTGATTCCTGGACAGAGGCAAGACAGAAAAACGCGGAACGTTATAATAGGCTTTTTGCCGACGCCAAAATAGAGGGCGTAATTGTTCCACCTGTTCTGTCCCGGCGCAGACATATCTATAATCAATATACTTTGCGCATCAAAAACGGCACGCGAAACAGGGTTCTAAAATCTCTGCGGGAGAAAAATATCGGCTGCGAAGTATACTACCCTGTTCCTCTTCATCTTCAGGAATGCTTCGAGGGCTTGAGTTATAAGCAGGGCGACCTGCCAATCTGCGAACAAGCGTCTGAAGAAGTTTTAAGCATTCCCATTTTTCCTGAGCTTACAGAGAATGAACAGGAATATGTTGTAAAGGCGTTTAAAGAGATTCTCGGATAAATTTCTATCGCCGCCTGTAAATCATTTCGTCTCTTTAGTTGCTCGCGAAAATGCTAATGGTGTGTTCCTGGTCTATATCGTTGGTCCAGACCTTAAGGAGATTATTCTCCTGGTCAAATTCACTTTCCCAGGTATCAGGAGCGTCACTGACTTCAAGGGTCCATCCGCCGGGGAAGTTTCGCTCCTCGGGAAGATAGATCTCCGTCGGCCCGGTTACCCCCTGGCGATGTTCAAAAACCAGTGTGAATTCCCCGGCCTCCGAATCGTAGCCATAAGAGATGGGATAGCCCGCGACAGCCCTTGGGTAGATTGAGCCAAGCATCTTTTGCAACTCCACCGGATTATTAAAGAAAAAGTTACAGTCCCAGTACGCCCAACCGCTGGTGGCTCGCTCCAACATGGCAAGGGCGTCCTTGTTCCACAACAACAGGTTTGCCTGGTCATGCCAGTTTAGCATTGCCCATTCCCCGGAGAGAACCGGCGCCTTCTGTCTTTCGCCATCAGCCAGGCGATGCTTTTCCCAGTTATCCAGGGCATTGTCAACCGCCGGATCATAGCCCCCTGTAAGTTCAATCCACGCTGAATAAATATGAGGGAAAAACGCCAGTCGATTCGGTCCCTGGCGAGGATCGTTAAGCACACGCAGGAAGTTGGGAAACCCCTGGTTTGTGGCCAGGGCAGGAGGTTCGTAAAAAAGCCAGCTATCCTGATCTACCGCCCGTACCCCGTCGATCATGCGCTGGAGGAAATCTGAATATACGCCCTGGTCAAATTCCTTATAACCCAGCATGTAGGTTCCCTGCCATGGTTCATTAATAAAGTCATAGCCCAAAATCGCGGGGTGATCCTTGAAACGGGTTGCCACATATGCCCACATATCAGCGAAATGGTCCTGTAGTTCGGGATGGCGTTGGTAGTCCCAGAAGTTGCCGAATGCGCGATTTACCGCGGGAGAGAGATAGTCATAAGCCCAGCCACCGATGATGGTTGAGAAAGGAATATGGGGCCAGTTGTCAGTGACGGTAGCCCACTCGGGAGCGCCATCCACACCCCCCCAGTCTTCGCTGATAAAGGGACCCCAAACGTCCTGGTGCATATCGAGGACAACCTTAAGACCTTTCTGGTGCAGAATATCCAGCCAATCTTCCACCGCGTCCAGATAAGCGTCATCATATACGCCCTGCTCCGGTTCAATCATTGCCCAAAATATGAGATAGCGAACGAAATTGAAACCCCAGACATGGGCCAACTCTTCCGCTTCTGCTTCAGTACGGTTGGGCAGACCATTGTTCTTGGCGTTTCCGTCAAAGTTGCAACCATGAAAAATCAGGGCTCGCCCGTCAGCATCACGTATGAAACGCCAGTTTTCCCGCTCCTCTGTATCGTCATCATCATTATCATCGTCATCGTCGTCATCTGTTGAGTCGTCATCGTCACCTATATCATCGTCATCCGAGTCATCGTCGTCGCCTGAGACACCGGAGTTAGACGAAGACGCTTCGTCATCAGAGCAGGAACAACCGAAAAACGAGGCGGCAAAAACTAACAGAATCATCATTATTAAAAAAAAGTGTAATTTCATGGCTTCCTCAAAATTGAAAAGGCGTAAAGCGTTATCATTGGTCTTTAGACAATTCCATTTTAACAAACTGCCATTTCGAGTAAAGGGTAATAAAGGGTCCGTAATTCCATTTCTCGATTTTGCCGATAATTACCATCTCTTTTCCAATAAGACTCTGGATATTGACAATTGGAGAATCGTTATTTTCCGGTGATATGGGGATTCGAATGGAGAAGCCGGTGGTTTTCCATTTGTCGTCAAAATGGGCATAGTAGCTGTTTTCCCCTTTGACTACATCGGTGATTTTCCCTTTGATTTTTCTTGTAAGTCCTATGTTATTAATCGCCTCCTTGTGGAAAATTGGAAGCCTGGGGGATTTTTTCCAGATACCCCTTTTGGATTCATAGGCGTTTATCATTGTTTTCCATAGAGCTTTTTCCCGATTGCCATTGCAATCCGCGTCAGAATAAACACGCCCCATTCCCTCTCTTAACAACTCCTTGCTGACATTTTTTCCTTTAGCAAAAACAAAAGCCAGGGTCCTGCCGTATTTATCCTTTGTCCTTTTTTGGCAGGGTTCGATTCTTAAGGTATGCCCTTTGGTTAAATCTTTATTCATCTCTTTTACATCGTTAAAAAAAGGCTCCTTGAATTCCGGCGTATCAATTCCCAGGTATCTGATTTTTTCCCCTTTTTCCGTGACAATGGTATCTCCATCGACAATTGTTTTAACTTTCGCGAAGAAGTAATTCTCTTTTCGGGTTTTTGACAGGGTCGCCTTTTCGGTTTTTACTGCCGGAGCTTTTGATATGTATGGGTCTTTGGATGATGTTGTTTTCGCCATTTGGAAAAAGCGGGACCCAACCATGGCGGCGAAGAAAAGAGTAATAAGAAAGAGCATGATTTTTCTGGTTTTGGCTCCCAGGATCATCAGTGAATCTCCGCCCAGTTTTTGCCAAGGCAGGCATCCACAACAAGGGGGACTTTTAGCCTGGCCACACCCTCCATCTCTTTTACAACAATCGCCATCATCTCTTTAGCCACATTTTCAGGCGCCTCGAATACAAGCTCATCGTGGACCTGGATAATCATTAAAAGAGGGAGGCGTTCTTTTTTTATTCGATCCAGAATGCGAACCATGGCGATTTTGATCAGGTCCGCGGCGGTTCCCTGAATTGGTGTATTATAGGCGATTCGCTCCCCGAAAGAGCGGGTTCGCTTCTCCTTGGCTCTTAATTGAGGTACAGGGCGTTTGCGCCCAAGCATGGTTTCCACATAGCCGGTTTCAAGTGTGGTCTCAATGGTTTTTTCCAGAAAGAGCTTTACCTGGGGGTATCTGTTAAAATAGAGGTCTATATATTCCTGCCCTTTTTTTGTACCGATCCCAAGGTCCTTGCCCAGGCGAAAGGCGCTGATGCCATAGAGAATGCCGAAATTTATCGCTTTTGCCGATGTTCGCTGCTCCTTGCTTACAAGAGCGGGCATAAGATTAAAAACCTCCGCCGCGGTTCTTTTATGAATATCCTCGCCGCTTAAAAAATTATCGATCATGTTCTTATCATCAGCCAGGTGAGCCATGATTCTAAGTTCGATCTGGGAGTAATCAGCGCTTAAAAGAAGGTTGCCCTTTTCCGGTATAAACCCTTCCCGGATTTTTCTTCCATCTTCAGTGCGAACAGGGATGTTCTGAAGATTGGGGTCCGACGACGAGAGCCGGCCGGTGGCCGCCACAGTCTGGTTGAAGCTGCCGTGAATGCGGCCGGTCTCTTTATTTACAAGCTTTGGCAGGGTGTCTATGTATGTTGAAACCAGTTTATGCATCTGGCGATACCGCAAAAGGGTGGCGGGTATCTCATGGATTGGCGCCAATGCCTCAAGAACCGAAACATCAGTTGAAGGGCCGGTCTTTGTTTTCTTTACAGGCTTAAGGCCGATCTGGTCAAAGAGAACCTGACCGACTTGCTTGGGGCTGTTTAGATTAAAAGGGCGCCCCGCGAGTTCATGAATTTTCCCTTCATAACCCTCAAGTTTTTTTTGGTAATCAACGTGAAGGGCTTTGAAAAAATCGATGTCGATTTTGACTCCGGCCTTTTCCATTTCAGCCAGAACAAAAAGCAGGGGCATTTCAATATCCGTAAAGAGCTTTTCCAGGTTCTGTTCAACCAGGGGTGCCTGCTGTCTTTTATAAATCAGCCACGTTACATGGGCATCCTCAGCGGCATATTCGCAGGCGATGCCAAGAGGAACCGCGTCAAAGGTTTTCTGATCTTTTCCTCTTCCGGCGACCTCTTTGAACGAAATGCATTTATGCCCCAACTCATCCATGGCCACAGAATCCAGGGAGTGGGATTTTCGCCCCGGATCAAGGACGTAGCTGGCCAGCATGGTGTCAAAACTTATATTCCTTACCTCTATTCCCGCGTTTTTCAGGATCATGAAATCATACTTGGCGTTATGGGCTATCTTTTTTATTTTCGGATTTTCGAGAATCGGCTTTAGCCTGGAAAGAACCTTGTCCAAGGGTAGTTGGATCATTGAATCAAAACCGCTGTGAGCAACCGGCACGTACCAGCTCACAGCGTCGTCAAAACAGAAACTCATGCCCACAAGGCGCGCTTCCATGGGGTGGGTGCTGGTGGTCTCGGTATCAAAAGCAAACAGGGGGCTATCAGCGAGTCCCGACGCCAACTCTTTTAGGTCCTTCTCTTTTGTAACCAGGCGATAGGCGGTTCTGTCGATTTTTACTTTGGGAGTAGTAAGCTCTTTTACCAGGTTTTTAAATTCAAGCTCCTGAAAAAGCTCTTCCAATATTTTCGGATCAGGTTCTTTAAATAAAAAATCATTAAGGCCGGCATCAAGAGGAATATCGCGGGCAATGGCGGCAAGCTTTTTTGACAGAAGAGCCTGCTCCTTGTTTTCCTCGATTTTCTGCCTGAGCTTACCCTTGATCTTGTCGCTATTTTCAAATATTTCATCAAAGCCGCCGAATTCCAAAAGAAGCTTTTTAGCGGTTTTTTCCCCTACTCCCGGAACCCCGGGGATATTGTCCGAGGAGTCTCCTGCCAGGGCAAGAACATCAATAACACCTTCAGGACCCGCGCCAAACCGCTCTTTTACCTTGGCGATGTCAGTGACCACATCCTTCTTTGTGTCCAGAAGAGTGACCTTTTCGCCTACGATCTGGCAAAGGTCCTTGTCGTTTGTCACGATAACCACTTCGTCAAATCCTCTGGCTACCGCGCGGTCAGCAAGAGTCCCGATAATATCATCAGCCTCATAGCCCGGCAGAGAGAGACCAACTATATTATGGGCGGCAATAACTTTTCGAACATCCTCGAACTGGGGTACAAGCTCAGGAGGAGGAGGAGGCCGGTTTGCCTTATACTCGGGATACATCTCGTGCCTGAAGGTCTTCTCTTTGGAATCAAGGGCGACCATAATATGGCTCGGCTCATAGTCGGATATCAGTTTTCTGAGCATCATGGTAAAACCGTAAGTGGCATTTGTAGGGCGTCCGTCTTTTGTATTCAAAAAACGAATGGCGTAAAAGGCTCTGAAAATCAAGCCGGAACCATCTATCAAAAAAAGGCGCTTTTTGCTCATATTCTCTCCGGGAAAAATTTTAATCCACTCTACCAGAGTAAACAGCGCCGTAAAGGTGAAACTTGAAAATAGGTCTGGGAAATAAAAACATATTGGGTAGGCGCGGGGGCCTACCCCTACGATTTTGATGAGTTTATTTGAAAACTGCGTGCCCCTGATGAATTTTAACTAAAACTGCGTGCCCCTGATGAATTTTAACGAAAACTTTGTAGGGGCGGCCCATCGTGGCGGCCCATCGTGGCCGCCCATTTTGGGCTCTTTGTTTTTTTTCGTGGGATATTAAACAAGGTGTGTTAAAAATGGCGAATCTGTAACAATTTGGCCTGTAAAGGATTTTGCCCGCTTTGTCCAAACTAAAAATAGCTTTTCTCTTTTTTGTTGTTTTTATCGCGTGCGGTGTATGCGCCGTGCCCTGGCCGGGTAGTTGGGGAACTTCCGTGACCGGCTCGGACAAGGGTGGCGTCCGCCAATCTCTCTGGGCTTTTGATCATGGAAAAAACGCCATGTTCCTAGGCGCCGAATTTGGCCGCGCCGCAAAAATCAATCCTCCGACGGGCGAAAATCTCTATCCTCATGTGCCCATGGGTTTTCCGATAATCTGGGCGCCTGTGACAAATCTTCTTGGCCTGCTTGTGGCTTACAACCTGGCCGCGTGGTTCGGCCTTTTTCTCTCCTTCCTATGCGCCTACCTTCTTTTCTGGGAAGTTTCAGGAGATTTCTGGCCCGGTGTAATAGGCGGCGCGGCTTTTATTTTCTCCCCTTACATTCTCTTTGAGATTGGCGCCGGCCAAATTACCACAGGGGCGGCTTTTATTGTTCCTCTTGCCCTGTTTTTCTTAATCAGGTTCCTCGATAACGGCGCGTTTATATATGGTCTGTTGGCGGTGTTGACTATTTCCGCGGCTATTTTATTCTCTTTTGCTTACGGCTTACTTCTGTTGGTTTTCGCCATATGCGCGGCTGTTGCCGCTGTTTTTGACGAAGGCGCCGGCGCGTTTTTCAGAGGAATCACCGCCGCGGTTGTTCCAGTGGTTCTTGCTTTGCCTTTTATCTCAAATCTCTATTTGCCTGACGTTACTTTCCTGGCTGGAAATTCCATAGCCGGCATTGATTTTTTCGGATTTTTACAAAAAGAAGGGGCGAGTAATTTTCTATTTCCGGTTCTCCCTCTAGTCGGCGCTGTGGCGGCTACATTTTTTCTTAAAAACAACCGGGGTTTCTGGTGGATCATGGCGGCTGTTTTCCTCCTTTTATCTTTTGGCCATAATCTCTTTCCAGCCGACTTGAAACAGAAGACTTTTCTCCTGGAGCTAATACCGGGCTTTCCAAAAATAATTGATCCTTACAGGTTTTTGGTTGGAGTGCAGATTACTCTGTGCGCGCTGTTGGCCATGGGCGTTAGAAGCGTTCTTGAAAAACTTGAGAAGAAGGAAAAAGACGAATCCCTGGTTACAAGGGGCCTTTTTCTTCTAATTATTGTCTTTGGTTTAATTATCGCGCCCAAGGCGATTGTCTTACCGGCGACGCCTACGATTTATAATAGCCTTGATAAACAGGGCGCCATACTCATTTTGCCCCACTCTTCCACCGAGATAATTGGAAAAAGTCTCTACTTTCAAACGGTGCATAAAAAGGATATTTATATTTATCCCGCGTTAAACCATGACTCGGTTTTTATTCCGCCCTACCCAAAAATGACGCAAAAAATATTCATCGAGGCGGATAAATGTGAGAAGGAAAATAAATGCGATGGTTTTTTGGAAACCATGCCCGGCCTGATAAAAAAGGGTGTCAGGCATGTGGCGATAAACAAAACCGGCGGCGAAGTTCTGGAAAGATCGCCTCTATACAAAGGGCTGGTCAGTTCTTTTGGAATTCCCATCTACTCCGATGACGATCTTGCTGTTTTTTTTGTTGATTACGTTATAAAATGAACCTTATCTAACCAGATAGCCAAGACCTTTAAGCACATCGACTTCATCATTATCCAGGTTGACTTTGCCGCCTTTATTAATTTTCGACCCTGCCTTGTTTTCACTTTTGATTGCTTTTGTAAGGGCGTTAAAAGCTTTGTCCAAATCATCCGGGCGATATTTCGCGAGATTGATTTTCTCAAGTGGATCATCAACTAGGTCGTAAAGCTTTCTTTCACCTGTCTGCCTGTCATAATGCAAAAAGGTTCTTCTAAAGTCGGTTTCTCCCATGGGGAATCTAATGGAAACTCTATTCTTTCCCTTGGTTCTGGTTTCACTCAAAACCGTTCTGTCCATGGGATAACCTGGAAAAGGAAGAAGGGCGTCGCCCATGAAAGTATCAGCGGCTTTTGTTTTGGCAAGGCGGCAAATAGTTTTTGGAATATCCAGGATGGAAACCAGGCCGGGATATCTAATTTTTGAAGGGACGCCCACCCCTGAAATAATTAACGGCACATGGGTCTGTTCCTTGTGAAGGTTGGTCCCATGTTCAAACTCGCCGTGTTCCAGAAATTCCTCTCCGTGGTCAGAGGTCAGGACCACCACGGTGTTTTTCATCAAGCCCATGGACTTTGCCCTCTTGAGTAGCTTGCCGAGAAAAAGGTCAAATCGCTTGATGTCCGCGTCATACAGGGCCAATACATGCCTAAGGTCGGCCTCGGAAAGGGGTTCCCGTTTTTCGTTTACCGGCTTGCCCCAACCGTATATGAAGGTGATGGAACCGTCATAGCCTTTGTCGTAATCAGGAATATCAAGGGGCCACGGTCCTCCGTAGGGTTTGTGCGGGTCCATATAGTGAATCCAGAAAAACCACGATTTGCCTTTAAGGGAATCGAGATTGTCAAAGGCCAGGTCCGTTACGTGCTTGGCGTCGTCAAGAGCTCTTTTTAACCTGAAGATATTGTCAAATAAAAAAAGGCCGGCAAGGGCGGGGCGAAGATTTTTGTCATATACATTCAAAAACCGATCAAATCCTCTGTCAAACCCATAAGCTTTTGATAGAAAGGGGTTTGATGAAATCGCCATGGTGGCCCTACCCCCTTCTCTTATAACCTCAGCGATGGTTTTTACATCCGAGGGCAGGGTGTCGTCCATTTTATGAAGGTGCAACGCTCTTGGTGTAAGCCCTGTGGTAAAGCCGGCACCGGCGGGTAAAGTCCACGACGAGGTGGAATATGCCTGCTCAAAAACAACTCCTTCAGTGGCGAGCCTGGTGATAGTTGGAGTTTTTATATATGGATAGCCATAATCAGGCAGGTGGTCCGCTCTTAATGTATCCACGGTTATAAAAAGAATGTTCGGCCCCTCTACCCGGGTTTCAGGCAGATCAGCTTTTTCCCCCTTTTGATAAACAGGGGCAATGCAAATAATAAGACCTGTAATAAAAATAAGCATTGACCCGGCCAACCGCTTTCTTGATTTTTCAAAAGGG
>CAYSHR010000091.1:0-9869 GCA_964430795.1 uncultured bacterium | reverse complement strand
GAGTGTTTTTTTCTGCGCCCTTAATCGCAACAAACGCAGTATGAAAATTGACCTTAAGAAGCCTGGAGCGTCCAAGATAATTAACGGGCTGATCAGTGATGGTGGGTTTGATGTAATCATAGAAGGATTTCGCCCTGGAGTGTCCAAGCGCCTGGGTATCGATTATGAAACTCTTTCCAATTTATCTCCTGGATTGATCCATGCTTCCCTACCCGGTTTTGGACAGGGGAGCCAAAAGAGGGATTTCGCGGCTCATGACATGAATCTTCTTGCCCTTTCGGGAATTATGTCAATTACCGGAAACCAAAAGACAGGACCTTCGGTTTTAGGGATTCAGATCGATGATATGGCTTCGGGAATGTATCTTGCCATAGGCATTCTGGCTGCCTTATTTGACCGGGAAAAAACCGGAAAAGGGCAAAAAGTGGAGGTTTCCATGGCTGACGCCGCTTTCGCGTTAAATGCCATCAATTTAGCGGGAGCGGCAAAAATGAAAAAGGCGCCGGGATTTGCCCAACACCCATTAACCGGCGCGATAATTAGTTACAACGTTTATAAAACAAAAGATGACAGATATCTGAGCGTCGGCGCGGTGGAGCCGAAATTCTGGCTCAGAGCCTGCCGGGCTTTTGGCCTTGATGAGCTTTTTGACGAGCAGTTTTCAGACGCGAAACCGGGTAACCCTCCTTTTGATAAATTGTCCAAAAGAGTAGGGGAGAAATCTTTGGAGGAATGGAGAAATATTTTCTCCAAGGTTGACGCCTGCGTCGAGCCGGTATTGGATTGTCTGGAAGCCCTTGATTACCCTCATTTTAATCAGCGGGAAATGGTTTTTGATTATTCTCATCCCACAGAAGGGCTCACGACCCAGATTTCACAACCTATAAGAATGTCCAGGTCCAAAATTAAAGCGCAACGCCATGCCCCTTCCCATGGAGAACAGACTGAGGAGATTCTGGCCGAAGCCGGATTTAGCCGGGAGGAGATTTCAAATTTAAAGAAAAGTGGAGTGATTTGATGGCTTCTTCTAAAAAGGCCGTCGTGTTGATTTCAGGCGGTCTCGATTCGGCCACATGCGCGGCTGTGGCAAAAATGGAAGGCTATGCAATCTACGGATTGACTGTCGATTATGGACAGAGGCACATAATTGAGCTTGAAGCAGCGAAAAGAGTCGCTAAAGCCTTTGATGTTAAAAGACACGAGATTCTTAGTGTTGATTTAAGAGCATTTGGTAAAAGCGCCTTAACTGACCAAATCGACGTTCCTAAAGATAAGGAAAGGAATTTTAACAAAGAGGCTATTCCCGTCACCTATGTTCCAGCCAGAAACACAATTCTGTTATCGTTGGCTTTGGCATTTGCCGAAACCGTTGGCGCGTATGCGATATACGCGGGAATGAACGCTGTGGATTATTCCGGATACCCCGATTGCCGCCCTGCTTTTATTGAAGCTTTTGAGAGAATGGCTAATCTGGGTACAAAAGCCGCTGTTTGCGGAAAAGGGCGGTTTGAAATCAGAACCCCTCTAATTGATCTTTCAAAAAGCGCTATAATCAAACTGGGTGCCGGGCTTGGAGTGGATTACTCTGTCACCCATTCCTGTTATGATCCTGATTCAGCGGGAAAAGCATGTGGATTATGTGAATCGTGCATCCTGAGAAGAATAGGTTTTGAGGAAGCTGGAATAGAAGACCCTACCATATATAAAAAACTACCTTTTTGATAATTCCTCAATACTATCCTGAGCCCATTGTTTCTGCTTGTCGTCGGCGCTCTCTTTGGCGATAAGTTTAAAAAGTCCCAGAGCTTTCCCCTTTTCGTCAATTGACAGGTAGAAGTTGGCCATTCCGGCCCTTACACTATTGAGTATTTTATTATTGTCTTTAAATCGGGTTAACATTTCCGCGTAAAACTTTTGAGCCTTGTCGGTTTCCTTATTCTCCATCTGTTTTCTCGCTATGGTCAGTAGAATTTGGGCGACCTGGTTTAGATCAGCTCCATTTTTTTCAGCCTTATTAGCGATAGAGATCGCCTTATCGTATTTTTTGATGGAAATTTGGTGTCTGGCCAGGTGAAGTCGGGCTTCATTTGCCACGTTTTTCTGACTTGAATTGTTTGTAACAAGTTTTTCCAAAAGCTTTTGGCTTTCCTTTGCTTTACCCGCGTCTCTTAATACAAGGGCCATCTGAAGTTCCACGCCGGGCTTTTGTTTGCTGTCTCCAATTTTGATCAGCTCTTTGAATACGGCAAGAGCTTCATCCCATAAACCATTTTTCCAGAGAATATTACCTTCATGCATAACCATGGCCCTTAGATTCTCATGTTCGTCTTTATAACGAGATCTGATTTGTAAAAATATTTCCTTTCCCTTCTCATTCTTTCCCGACTCCATGAGACTTTGGGCAAGATATTGCCATGCCAGAGCCTCATTCTGGCCGCCGACTTTATTTTCAATCAAGGGCGTCAGGATTCTCTTTACCGAGGCATATTCCTTTCCAAGGTAAGCCGCTTTTCCAGCCAAAAGTCTCAGCTTAATGTCTTTGGGGCTGGTTTTTAGTTTCTCTTCAAATTTCATTGCCGCCAGTTTATACCTGCCCTGGTTAAATAGCTCATGGGCGGTTTCCTCAGGAAATGGAAGCTTGTGGGGAGTTAAGGATTTGTTAGAGACATCTGTGCCTGATTTCCCTTTTCCACCTGAATCACAGGAAAGAAGGAAAAAGGCAAGGAAAAGAAAAAATGTCGGATATAAATAAGTGAAATATTTTTTCATGGCGGATTCCATATCTTATATTAAATTGATGTTAACTGATGTTTCAGTCTAATTTTCAATGGACGGTAATGTCAAGCTTTAGTGATAAACTTTACTGATAAACCGGAAAAAATCTCAAAAATGAAACTCTGCTAAAGGAAATAATGTTTAGCATATCATTTGACAAAACTTCTATTCACTGGCTAGATTCAACCAATGTAAAAGCTTCTTAAAAATGGAGTCGAGGTGAAAAATAAATTAAGCTTGGCAATAGCGGCATCTATGGTTTTTCTCTTTTCGTTTTTTTGCCAAGGCTGTGAAAAAGGCCCTCTTTTTGACCAGGGAAAATTTAGCAACATGAGGAAGATTGCCCTGGCTGATCCTGAAAAAGTCTACCTTCTAAAAGTCGCCAGAGCTCTTCTTTTGGAGAAGCATTATCAAAAAGAGCAAGAGAGGTATAAAAAACTGTTCAGTTCGGAAACCAGAGTGGTTTTTATTACTGTTATTCGTCCAAGGGAGCATGCACTTACAGCTTTTGGCATGGGAGATGGAATTATGGGCGCTTTGGAGAAGGCGGCCACAAACATGAGACGCCTTGCTACTAATGAAAAGACTTCCAAAAACAAAATTCGCCTGGATATCCTGGACCAGAGCAGCGATTTAAAAACAATGAATGTTGATAAAAAGCTCAGAATCAAGAACAGGGAAACCAAGGGAATCATTTTTAATACCGAACCCGTACTGCCTCTGTTGCCTGATGAAATCATTCAGAGAGGAGTCTTTATCAGTGATGGTGAATTATATGGAGGGCGCTTATACCAGGTTGTAAAGGACAGGCTTCTGGGTCAAAGGTTGCGTCACAATTTTGATAAAGGCATGGAAGTGGATTATTGCGAATTCACTGTTATCAGCTTTATGGAAAGCAAAGATGGAAAGAGCGCCATTCCTCTTGTTAATGGCCGACTTGAGAATTATCCCGCTGATAAAAAATCCCTGCTTAAGGCTTCTGTGCTGGCCGGTGAGTATCTTAAGTCGGCGGTAAAGCAAAGTGGGAGGATGAATTATCTCTATTGGCCTCAATCAAACAGAGTGTCTACAGCATATAATTTGAGACGACATGCCGGCGCCGCCCTTGCCATGCTCAATCTTTATGAAATAACAGGGGATGATGAGCTTCTTGATAAGAGCCTTTTGGCTTTAAACTACCTTATTGATAGACTTAAAGGTCCAACTGAGATTGATATTGAGAAAGGCGCTGATTTTCTGGCTTTGTTCAATGACAAGGGTGAGGCAAAAACAGGCTCCGCCGCCCAATTGCTCCTTGCTCTGACAAAGTACACCGATGTAACCGGTGATAAAAAATATGTGGCGAAAATGAGAGCTCTAGCCCGATTCATACGCTTTCAAACCACCCAGGATGGAACCCACACAAAAGTATATTTCAGAAAAAAACCTTCCACTGACTTTCATTCCAGTTCCATCTATTATGGGAGCGAATGTTTTGCCGCACTGGTGAACTTCTACAAAGTTGATCCTGATCCATTGTGGATGGAGACGGCCATGAGTCTTATTGACAACATTGTAAATGTAAGAGACGGCTCCATTTCTTCAGCCCATCTCTATCCCGATTATTGGCTCTGTCAGGGGATTTGGGACCTCTACGGGATAAATAATGACATTGAGCCTTATGTTGATCATGCTTTTAAAATCGGTGAATCAATTCTTGACAAGATGAAAAAAAATAAGGTCAGGGCGGATCTTCTTGGCAATTTCACATCGCCGGCAAGGGGTAAGCCGACAGCAACAAGAAATAAGTGTATGCTGGCTCTTTATAACCTTGCTTTAGCTAAAGGGCAGGGGACAGACAAATGGTATGTGGCATCAAAAATCATGGCAAAGTATCAAAGAAGATATCAATACGACAATATTACAGGAATGTACTTAAAACACCCTGAAGCGGCCTTTGGCGGATTTGCCAAGGGATATAGCCAGGGTGATATCAGGCTGGATTCAATTCAGTTTCATATAGAGACGTTTCTTTCATTGTGGAAAATCGAGAACGGGAAAGCCGGCATTGATTTAAAGCCCCTGTTAAAAGGAAGAAAATAGAGACCTTCTTAAACCGCCTTCAAATAAAAACCAGATCCATTATTCGGAGATAATATGGACCACCTCCCTCTCTATAACATTCTCAATCCACGCTCCGTGGCTTTTGTAGGCGCGTCAAACAACATTGAAACCATGGGAACCGTTCACCTGAATAATTTGTTAAAGGATGGATTCAAGGGTAAGGTGTATGCTGTGCACCCAAGGGAAAAAGAAGTTTTAGGGCAGGAAACCTATTCGGATATTACCCTGTTGCCCCAGGTGCCCGATCTTCTTGTTCTGGTAGTGAATAGAACCCATATTTTGCCCATTATGGAAAAAGCGGGTCAGTTGGGAATTAAAAGCGCGGTAATTATTACCGGAGGTTTTGCCGAATCTAAAAATGAGGGAGAAGAGCTTCAGGATGAGCTTTTAAAACTTACCCGGAGATATGGGATAAAGGTCGTTGGACCCAACTGTATCGGCGTTGTCAATCCCTGGAAGAAGGTGAATGTAACCTACTTTCCCTACGTCGCTGACCCTGGCGACATCGGTCTTATTTCTCATTCAGGAACTTATCTTTGCCATATGTACCCATTTCTGAAAAAAAGAGGGATCGGCCTTGCCGAGGGAATGAGTCTTGGAAATGAATTAAACACCGATGCCGCTGACGCTATTGAATACCTTGGTCAAAGGGAGAAGGTGAAATCCATTGCCCTATATCTGGAGACAGTTCGCAGGGCAAGGCGGTTTATAAAAGTAGCTAGAAAAGTGGGGAAGCCTATGGTGGCAATGCATCTTGGCTCAACTAAAGCCGGCGCCAGGGCGGCTTCAACCCATACCTCGGCTTTAAGCGGAAAGTCGGGAATCCTTGGCGGCATATTAGACCAGGCGGGAATAATTAAGGCAAAAGGAGTTGAACAGCTTTTTGATTTTGCCATGGCTCTTTCCACCCAGCCAACCTTAAAGGGCAAAAGAGTCGCTGTCCTTACAAATTCAGGTGGTCCGGGCGCCATGACAGCCGAAGCTTTAGAGGGGGCAGGGCTTATTTGCCCTCTATTGAGCGATGAAACCCAGGAAAAATTGAGCAAATCATTGCCCCCCACGGCAAGTGCTAATAATCCGGTTGATTTTACCTACTCCACAAATATGGAAGCTTACTATATTGACGCTCCCACCATCTTAATGAAAGACCCAAACATTGACGGTCTCATAGTTTATGGAATTTTCGGTGCGGGATTCTGGAAATCCCTTGCTGAGAACTTCTATGGAAAAAAGCGAAAAATTGAAATGGCGCCTCTGGAAAAGATGGCCGGCTTCTTCTACGATTCCCTTGCCGCCCTTCCCAAAAAATATGGAAAGCCCCTCGTGACAGTGAGCCTTGACGGCCTTGCTGATGACGCGGTTTATGAGATCCGGAAAAGGCATATACCGGTGTTGCCCAGCCCGGAAAAGGCTGTGGAGGTAATGAATTGTCTCTATCAGTATCAACAGATAAAGAATAGAACCGCCGCTTTTTTAAAAAGTGGGTGAGGCTTCTCTACTGATTTTCCAGGCTCTTTTCATGAAAAAAAGAAATCAACCCCTTTTCAATGGAGTAGATCAGTTTCATCTGCCTGCTTTTAAGATGAAAAAGGGCGCAATCCAGGTAATTGGAAAAATATCCCCCTTCAACAAGTACTGAGGGAATTTTTCCTCTCCTGAGTAAACCGATATATTGAGTTCGATCTTCATATATGCCTTTGCTTTTCGCGCTTGCCATATAATCCCTTTTTCTGGCCCAATCACTGGATTTCTCGGGCTCGGCATATTCAGGGCGTGGCCCCATTCTCCTGTCGGGTTTGAAGCCATAACTTATAAAGGAGTTGGCCATGTGAGCGGCCAATAAAATATTATCCTCATACTTGTCTGTTCTTGACCAGATCATTGAGAAGCCATTTTGTGACTGTAATGGACCGCTGTTAAAATGCAACGAAACCAGAGCGTCGGCATGGGAATCTTCTACAATTTTCGCTCTTTCAGAGGGTTTTAAATCAACGTCCGAAATGCGGACCATCTTAACGTCGAAATGCCCACTGGCTAACAGTCTTTTATGAAGCATATTTGCCACATTCAAGGTGAAATGCTTTTCCAAATCACCAAAAACCGACTTGGCGCCGAGGTTTTCGCCACCATGACCTGGGTCAATAGCTATTTTGTATTTGCCGAATCCAGCCGGATAAGATGGAGGAGTATCACAACTAATTAAAAAAAGAAAAAGGCAAACAATCAAGGTGACAAATAGTATTTTTGAAAGCTGAAATTTGATCGTTCCACTCCAACAGGTTTGACGTTGAAAAATGATACACTCGTAAAGAAGATTTGTCATTGGATTTAAGGCAAAATTACCTCTTCATGTAATCAGTCAGTTATGGGAGGTATATTTTGCGAAGATCGGGGAAGACTATCGAATGGCGCTAAGATAAGGGCGTCTTTTTTTAATTTTACAGGGGCACGGCATGCCGTGCCCAGGGATACGACCAAGATGAAAAGCAACATCGGCTCTCGATCCCGAATCGGCTTCGAGCTATGAAGGCAGGGCATGCGGCGCTGGTCAAGCGCGTGGTGATAAGTGAGACCGGCGCGGAGATAGTCATGCGCTTGGACGGCATGCACACGCTCATCAACGAACTGGATGACCGCGAGGAAAGAACTCCTGTCAATGGATGAACCGAAGGAAAAAATCACCCTCCAGCGCGACGGCGAAAGCATCCGAATCCACATTCCGTTGAAATTTAAGAAGCGCGGTGGGCGGAAAGAAATCATCACGCCGGACGGTTTGCCCGCCGTGGTACCGGATCGGAAAGTCTACCAGAAGCCTCTGGTCATTGCGCTGGCAAGGGCGCACCGATGGCAGAAGTTGTTGGATGATAGTAAGGTTGATTCGATCAGTGAACTGGCAAGGAAATTCAATGTCGATGCTTCATATGTGTCGCGGATCATGCGGTTAACTTTGCTTGCGCCGGATATTGTGATGGCAATTCTGACAGGAATCGAAAAATCAGGTTTGTCGCTTTCTAAACTAACTAAGATTATTCCTGCATCATGGCAGGAACAGCGCAATCTTTTTCATTCATGATAATTTGATTTCACTTTAATTCACTCAATGTCGCCTCTCCATAGTTTCAACAATCTAAGCCTATTCTTTCCCATGACAAATGGAAAACAAAATGCCACGATGCCTAATACTCCACAATATATTGCCCATGAATTTACTGATTTCTGTAAAAAATTATCACCTTCACCATATTGATTCACGCACCAGCCAACTGCGATTTCTAGTGCAAGAAATACAATTACACACAATCCGATTCTAATTGCAGTTGACCGCACCAAGCTAGGTATTCCAGGTATTGGATTATTTAAAGGATGCTTGCTTTTTTGGTCATAGGTGGCTTGTTCATTGTTTTCTTCTAAATTACCTTTTGTACCGTTTAGTTCTTTAACAACAATATTTGACAACTTTATGTTTCCGCAAACCGTGGAAAATCCCCAGTAGAAATCTACTCTGCTTGAATACTCTTCAATACGTTCATCGGAAACATTCAAGACATGCAGATTATCAATTTTTATCCATGCATTGCGTTTTTCAATTCTAACTTCAATATGATAATTTTTACCGACCACCAAAGGAAGCATAGTAGATTTTTCCACAGGAATGTTTTCAATCTTTCCGTCTTTTAAAGCATCTATACGCAATCCACCGGATTCCCATGGGCAATAAACAACTAAATGATCTGATTCTTGATAATATTCTAATGGACGCCTTCCGAAAGCAACGAGCCTAATGTCCATTTTCTCGTCTGTTTCAAACATTATGTCAAATTTAAATCTTGCGCCTTTCCCGCTCAAAGGACGATGAAACCACACATAATATGCATCTGGACTAATATCTCTAGCAACTAAACATAAAATATCGCCCTCTTGGGTCCAGGGGCCTTTTGCAGCCAACCAAGATTCTTCTGGTTTCGCAGGATTTGATATTCTGTTGTTTTGCTCTTGCAACGATATCTCATGATTCGATGTCTGGCTTTTCGTATATGTATTGACACAAACGAGTTTGCGTCTACCTCTAACACGTAAACCTATAATGTTTTTAAAAGAATAATCACCGTTGAACGCTATTTTCTTAAAGATAGTCGAAATATCAACTCTGATCGATTGCCAACCCTTCTTAATGTTAAGCGTTCTAACGTATGATTTCCATTCATATGAACCGTCACCATGAGGTCCTATGTCGGGATCGCTTTTTAATGTGGTAAGATTAATACATTTTTTATGTTGTCTGCCTTTCTCGTCAAGGACGCATGCCATGACATATAGCCCGCCATCAACTAACTGGTCGTCAATGATAAACTCTACAATATCGCCATTATACTGGTCAGGATTAAAATCATAGTCTAGGCAGCCACTTTTTAAATCAAAAGAAAGAGCAAATATGTTGTTGTCAACATTGTATACATTCTCCTTTTCCAACACCCATTCATCAACATTTTCTCCATGCCAACTTTGTTTTTCAATAAGGCTAAAGATAGCGTCTGTTTGATTTTCTATTTTGTCTAGGTGATAAGTTAGGTACTGGAAATTCAATATTCTAATTGGGTCCTTTTTATTTTTCCATCGCTTGTAAAAAAATCTGCGAACACCATTTATAAAATGAAATAGAAAGCTTTGTCCTTTGCCTCCAGATTCCCATTCAAGATCCATTAAAGGTGTCTTTAAAGTTAGCTTTTTTAGTTTAGCTTTATCGGACATAAAGTTACCTCAATCCGCATTTAGAATCCAAAACAAAATTGATAATGGAGACCAAACGAGAGTCGAACCCTCGAAATGTCGTGCCTTGTAACTACCTGATTTATAAGCACTCTCATCTTTAGGACGAGTTGAACGAAGTCCGAAAGATTCAGAGAAACAGAGAGAGAAACAGGGAAAAACCTGCAAAATGTGGGGCTGTAGAGGAAAGCGCGTCCAAGAGATGGTGTGTCAGATAACCTCGT
>CAYSHR010000090.1:0-9870 GCA_964430795.1 uncultured bacterium | reverse complement strand
AATTCTTCCTCAGAAAGAGATCCTGCTTGGTTTAACCCGGTGGATTCGCCAGTCCACCGGGTCTTCTTTATCTACTTGTCAAAACACCATGATGGCCGGTTGCCTTTATAATAAAGCTCAAAAGCAACTAAACTTCGATACGCGCGGCGCAAACCTTTGTTTCAGGTATTTTGGCCACAGGATCGATGGCGTTATTAGTCAATATGTTTGTCGGCGTTTCAGGGAAATGGAAAGTCATGGAAATTACACCAGAAGGGCAGTCATCACTCAATTCAGCCTCAACCTCCAGTTCACCACGGCGGGTAATTACTTTTACTTTCCGCCCGGAAGTGATTTTATATCCAGCCGCGTCCTTGGGATTGATTATCAGTTTTTCCCTGTCATCCAGCTTTTTTAATCCTGCTACTCTCAAAGTCATGGTGCTGGTGTGATAGTGATAAAGACTTCTGTCGGTTGTCAGCATCAGGGGATAATCCTTGTCCGGCATCTCGGCGCTCTCTTTATATTCAACAGGAACAAAGGCGCCTTTGCCATTGGGGCGGGCGAATTTTTCTTTATGAAGAAAGGATGTTCCCGGATGGTCAACAGTAGGGCAGGGCCACGATATCCCTTCTTTTTCAATGCGCGCGTAAGTAATCCCCGCGTAACTTGGAGTTACCGTGATAATCTCATTAAACACATCTACGGCGGATTCATAATCAAAGCCCGCGCTGTTCATTCGTTTGGCGAGCTCGCTGGTTATCCACCAGTCGGGCATGGAATTGCCAACAGGTTCGATGGCTTTGCGGATTCTCTGTACACGGCGTTCGGAATTGGTAAAGGTGCCGTTTTTTTCCGCGAAAGAAGCAGCCGGAAAAACCACGTCAGCCAGTTGGGCTGTTTCTGTAAGGAAAATATCCTGGCAGATAATAAACTCGGCTTTTTCAAACGCGGCCCTGGCGTGATGGGAATTGGCTTCACTTAGAACAGGATTTTCTCCCATCATGTAGATAGCCTTGACCCTTCCTTCCAAAGCCGCGTCAACGATCTCGGTATGGGTCAGTCCGACAGAGGAAGTGAGTTCTTTGTCCCAGGCACCTGTAAATTTCTTGTTTGCGTCAGGATTATCCACCTTTTGATAAGCCGGGTAGACATTGGGCAATGCGCCCATGTCGCAGGCGCCTTGCACGTTATTTTGTCCGCGCAACGGATTTACTCCTGATCCATATTTGCCCACGTTGCCTGTGAGCATGGCAAGATTAGCCAGGGCTTTTACGTTATCGGTGCCGTGAGTGTGTTGAGTTATGCCCATGGTGTAGAGGATGCGGCCGGGGTTGATTTTAGCGAATAACCTGGCGGCTTTGGCGATAAGCTTGGGGTCAATGCCGGTTATCTCGGCGGCTTTTTCGAGGGTAAAATCGGCCAGGGATTTCTTTAAATCGTCAAAATTCTCGGTTCTTTTGTCAATGTAGCCCTTGTCATGAAGATTTTCATCAACAATTACTTTCATCATGCCTAAAAGAAGGGCGACATCAGTGCCGGGTTTTAGTTGCAGAAATATATCAGCAAAGCGGCAAAGATCAATTCGCTTGGGATTGGCCACGATCAAAGAGGCGCCATCTCTTTTCGCCCGTTTTATCCTGAGTCCAATAATGGGATGGGCTCTGGTGGTGTTGGTTCCGATAGCGAAAATGCAGCCCGGTTCAGCGATTTCACTTATGGAGTTAGTCATGGCGCCGCTGCCGAATGTGGTGGCCAGACCGGCCACTGTTGGGCTGTGTCAGAGACGTGCGCAGTGATCGACATTATTTGTCTCCATCACCGCGCGGGTAAATTTTTGAAACACATAATTGTCTTCGTTTGTCGCCCTTGCCGATGAAAAGGCGGCGAACTGATCGCCCTTATATTTTTCAAGCTTCGCAGCGACAAAGTCAAAGGCTTCATCCCACTCTACTTCCTCAAACTCGCCATTCTTTTTGATAAGAGGTTTTGTAAGTCTGTCCGGGTGGTTAATAAATTCCCATCCAAAGCGTCCTTTGACGCACAGGGCGCCTTTGTTGACTGGGCTTTCCCTGTCCGCCCTTGCGCTGACAACTTTATTGCCGCGAACGCCAAGGTAGATGCCGCAGCCGATGCCGCAATAGGTGCAGATGGTGGAGACTTCTTTTGACGGCTTTGAAAATGTTTTTGGAACCAAGGCGCCCACAGGGCATCCGGCTACGCATTCGCCGCATGATTCGCACTGTGAATCCACGACTTTTACATCAACCGAGTCGTATTCGCGAAAAGCGAAATCTATAGCGCCTACGCCCTGCAACTCTTCGCAAACGTAAACGCAGTTTCCACAGAGAATACATTTGTTCGGGTCATAGGTGTAGAAGGGATTTGAATCGTCAATCTCATATTTGGGCTCAAAACTCCGGGCCGCCTGAAACTCCTTTTCGAATCCGCCAATATAGTTGGCGACGGTCTGTAGATTACAATCAGTGTTTTTATAGCAGGTTACGCAATCGCCTATATGGTTTTCAAGAATTGCTTTTACGCAGGTTTTTCTGAAATCCTCGATTTTCGGCGTATCGGTTTTTATCCTCATATTTTCTTTAGGCGGAGTATTGCATGATGTTGTAATGCCCAATCCCTCGATTTCGACTATGCAGAGTCTGCACTGGGTATCGCATTTGTGGCAGCGCTCGCCTTCCAATATTCCGGCCTGATCGCTGATGTTAAACTCGACTTCCGCCATATTGTTGACCCGTTTTTCAACCGGGAGATGAGGAATTTTTACCTGGACACCCTCGATTTTCGGTTTTAAATCCGGGTGGAAACAGAGGTTCGGAATATAGATTTCGTTAGCAAGGGCGGCTTCCAGGATGGTTTGCCCTTTTTGCGCGATAACAGGGGCGCCGTTAATAAAAAAATTGATTGAGTCCATATGTTTTAACCTCATCCTTCTATATCAAATCTGTTCTTAAGCAAAAACTATCTCCAGGTGAGCTTTACTTTCGGGCGCATATACATGGCGGAGTCCGGTAATGTCTCTTCTCGTTCGAGAGGCTCGCCCTTCAGATATCTGTCAATGGAGCCGGCTGCTTTTTTGCCCCAGGCGATAGCTTCGATGACCGTGCTGGGACCTGTAACAGCGTCGCCTCCGGCAAATATTCCATCCACATTTGTGTTGCAGAAATTTTCGTCGGCCTCGAAGGTGTTCCATCTGGAGATATTCAACCCGTGCTCTTTTCCAAGATAGGAGACATCGGAATTTTCACCGATGGCGATAATAAGATTGTCAAGATCGAGGATAAACTCGGAGCCCTCGATAGGCACAGGGCGGCGGCGACCGGAATCATCAGGCTCGCCAAGTTCCATCTTGATGCATTCGACTCCTGTCATTTTCCCGTTTTTTGTCATTATCTTTATGGGATTGGTAAGAGGAAGCATCTTGATGCCTTCATCCAAAGCGGCTTCAATCTCCTCTTCAAAAGCGGGCATCTCATTGCGGGTGCGGCGATAAATCAATGTAACCTCGTCGCATTCGATTTGGCGTTTGGCGACTCTGGCCGCGTCCATAGCAGCGTTGCCGCCTCCAATGATCCCCACCCTTTTTCCAACTTTTATCTTGTTTCGATCAAGGTTTTTGTCATTTAAGAATTGCATGGAGTAAAGAACACCGTCAGCGTCTTCGTCGGGAATTCTCATGCTTTTTGATTCGTGGCAACCGGTGGCTATGAAAATTGCCTTGAACTCTTTGCGGAAATCTTCAAAGGAGATGTCTTTTCCAATCTCAGTGTTTAGCTTTAGTTCCACTCCTTTGTTGATGATCCTTTCGATATCCATATCGAGAATCTCGTTGGGCAACCGGTACTCGGGAATACAGGCGGCCATGGCGCCGCCACCGGCCTCAAGACGTTCAAAAATCGTCACCCGATAGCCCATCCGGGCCAGATCATTGGCCGCGGCAAGCCCAGCGGGACCGGCGCCGATAATCCCCACCTTCTCGCCTGTGGGTTTTTTGGCCGGGCTCTTTGACTGATAAATGCCATTTTCAATGGCGTAATCTGTGGCGACTCTTTTTAACACTCGTATTGAGATGGGCGCCCCCCACTTATCCGCCTGGCATTGAATCTGACAAGGATGATGACATACCCGCGCACATCCCGAAGGTATGGGATTATCCAATTTGATAATTTCCCACGCCTCATTAAAACGCTTGCGATTAATCAGCGAGACGTATGTGGGAACCTTGGTATGAATAGGGCAGATAGCCTGGCAGGGAGCCGAATATTTCAGCGATTCCAGATTCTGGTAAATGGCTTCCTTCTCAAGTTTCATGAAACCTCTTTCCAAATAAAGAACGTTAGTGAAATGTTGAAAAGTCTCTTCTCAAATTTTCCACGCTCAGTGTATGAAATCGCTTTTTGGGAGTCAACTCTTATCGTGAGGCAAAGTGACATTCCCCAAGGAATTTTTTACTATCTTCTTGGAATTATAGCGAAAATATTCCCAGGGTGCATGCCTGGAGCAGGAACAATAACGACATAGCAGAATCCGAATATATTCCCTTGGCGCCTATTTTGGCGGGCGTGCAGCGAAATAGATTTATTGTTGCCAGGTTATTTATGGCCATGCAGCCGGAAATACACCCATTAAAATATTTACACCTGTCGCAAGAGATATCACAACCTATTAAATTCGACTGGGTAATTTTAGTAAAGAACTTTCTTTTTTCCTTATCAAATCCTGTAAAAACGTTACCGTGTTTTTACTTCTATTCTTCTCATAGAGATAAACAATATGATTGTTGGGATCATAGTGGCCGAATATCTTTTATGCCAAATTAATCAGGCTTATTTCTTAGGGGCAATTTAACGATTTTTGCCGGCAAAATATCCACCTTTTAGCCAATTTGAAATTAACACTTCCAATAAGATAAAAAATTAACAGAGTAAAGTCTGGTGGTTGCATTTGACGATGGTTCAGGTAGTATGCGGCAAACAGCCTGGGAGGTCATAATGTTAATGAAGAGACTTTTTTCTTTATGTCTGATGCTTTTTCTTATACCTGGAATTGCCCTGGCGCAAAATGCGGACGACCTGGAAAAGGCGAACGGTTTTTTTAAAGACAGGGAAAACATTTCGAGTTTCAACCAGGCTATGGAAATTTATGAACACTATTATTTCAAGCACAAGCCCGGTTTTGACAAAGCGATGTTTCTGTCAAGGGCGTACTATTATTTTGGTGAGCGATATAAAGACGGCAACAGAAGAAAGGCTCTTTCAAGTTTCAGCCTTGGCGCCAAATGGGCCAAGTTTGCCCTTTCATTAAAAAATGACGATTTTGACGCCATCTTTTACTATAACTTGTGCAAATTAAGAGCAGGGGGGCTAAAAACCCAGATCGGCGCCTTGGATGCTTTAAAAAATGGGCGTAAAGACTTTGAGGAATTGCTTGTAAAATATCCTGATAATCCATTTTTAAAAAGAGCATTGGGTAAACTATATCGCGAGGCCCCTGACTGGCCTGTGGGATTTCGAGACCTGGATAAATCGGAGAAGCTGCTTTTTGACGCTCTACAAAAACAGCCTACCAATATTGAAATCGCCATTGAATATGTTCGAACTTTAATCGCGAATCAACAATACAAGGAAGCGAGAACTCTTATAATAAAGATTGACAGCATGAAAGCTGAAAAAGGATGGGAAGTTGAAGCCGCCCACTTTAAAACCTACGCAAAAGTTTTGCTTAGTAAAATACGGGGTAAGTTTTAAGGAGCGCCTCTGATGGTAAAAATTCCCAATCCAAGAACAATTTTCTCCACACCGGCAATAATCGCGTTAACAGGATTTTTCAGTTCTACAGCTATTGTCTCATTAATTTTTAATAAATCAGGCAGTGGCGCGGATTTTTGCGCGGTAAACTGGTCAAAAAGCGTGGCTCGTTCCGTGGGTATGAAAGTGACTTCCAGGGGGCTTGAGAATGTGGATACTTCAAAGACCTATGTCATGGTCTCAAACCACCAGAGCCATATGGACACCATAGCGCTATATGTCACAAGTCCCGTGCCGATTAGGATGTTGGCAAAAGCCGAACTGGCAAAAATTCCCATTTTCGGCAGAGCCATGGACAGGGCCGGGCACATCTGGATTACCCGTGATAAATCAAAAAAAACCGATTTCAAAAAGTTATTGAATCAAGTTCAGAGGTTGAAAAAATTCAACAGATCCCTTGTTGTATTCGCCGAGGGCACAAGAAGTCTTGATGGTAAAATTCAGCCTTTTAAATCCGGTGCTTTTAAAATAGCCAAACACTTCAACTTACCGATTATACCCATCACAATCAAAGGCACCCATGAGATTCTTCCAGCAAAAACCCTTAGATTCTCAAAGGGAGACGTTAATGTCATCTTTCATAAAAAAATTGAATCCAATGACAGCGCCGTGGAAGAACTGTCAGAGCGTTGCCACAAAATAATTGCCGACGCCCTTTAAAATCATACTTTTGAACATGTTTGGCAATTTTCATTTTTCATTACATTAACCGTCGCACTGTTGCCTTCCCACAATTCCAGGTGCCAGAGATTATTTCTCGGTGTCGCGCCTGTGAGAATTTTGATGGCTTCAGTTGCCTGAATACAGGCAATCATTGCCGGCGCTGTATTTAACACTCCATGGGTTGAGGTGGATGGAGTATTCGCGGTTTCAGGTGGAGTGGGCCACAGGCAGGCAAGGCACGGACCCCCAGGGAGAAAAGTCATGGTGGCGCCTGAAGCTCCAATCACTCCGCCATAAATCCATGGCAAGACCAATCTTACGCAAGCATCATTAATAATATATCTGGTTTCAAAATTGTCCGTGCCATCAATAACCAGGTCCATTCCAACAGCCAGTTCTTCCATGTTTTTTGCTTCCACGGTGGCTACTAAAGGCTCGATCAGCACTTCTTTGTTAATTACCTTTATATATTTTTTCGCGGCGACGGCTTTCGGTGTTTTTTTCCTAACATCCGTTTCACTAAACATGGTTTGCCTGGGCAGATTGCTTATCTCCACAATGTCCTTGTCCACAACTTTAATGTATCTTACACCGGCTCTGGCTAAGAGATTGATAACGTTTGAGCCAAGAGCGCCGCATCCGACGACAAGCACTTTTCCGGCAAACAGTTTCTCCTGCCCTTCTTCTCCAATTTGTGAATATAAAATCTGGCGGCTATATCTTTCTTCCATCCTATTTTCCTTTTACGGGCGGGGCGCCTATATTATTATTGGATCGAGCTTTCTAATATCGCCTCTTTCGGCTGGAACCGGGTGGTCCATGGTTTTATAAGCATCAAAAGCGTTTTTTACTTCCTGGATTTCCAAGGGCAAACCTAGGACGCCTTGCCGTCAAGCACGGCGGTTACCTGTTTCACTGAAAGGGTATTGCCCTCAATTTGCAAAGATGCCTGAATCGTTTTAATCCGGTTTTGGCGCCGCAGGCGAGGGAGAAACTTATAACCCGTTGTCGTGGCAATACGGCCCAAAGCTTCAACGATTGTCTCCACGCTGGAAATAATATCAGACGTAATGCTGTATGGCGGCTTATAAGTCATTCAACAACCTCCTTGAGCATCTCCATTATTTCGGCCTCTATTTTATTATTTTCCTTTCCCATCAAGCTCTCGTGAAACAGGGCGTGAAAGTTCTCTTTCTTCGATGGATTTGCTCCTGCCCTTTTTACAGGCAAGGCACCCAAATGATTATCGGGTCCAATCGCCGTATATCATTTCTCTCGGCTGGAACCGGGTAGGGTTCAATCATCGTGGCGATTTCCTCATACCGGGCCAAAATACTATCTTCATTGTCCCCAATCTGTTCATGCAGTTCATCTATCTCATTATTTACAGCTTCCAGGTCCCCTTCATATCCATCCACCCGGCGCTCGGCCTTTTTTGCCATTCGCCTTTTGCCAAGATTGCCCGATACCGCGCGGCCAAAGCTTCTCCTTCTTCCAAAAAGAAATCCGGCGGCGGATTCAAGAATGTTTACAGTAGTTTCTCTCTGCCTGGCATGGGATTCCTCTTCGGCATCGCCGATTCTACGCTCAATTTTACGCCTTTTTCTTTCAAGGCGCTCAATTTTACCCACAAGTTTCTTCTGAACTTTTTCGAGCTCTTGGCCGGCTTGTTCATTTGCCTGTTCGATGATTCTGGAAAGAAAGTCATCTTTTGATTCGCCAGGGCGAGAGAACATTTTTAGTTCTTTGTTGGAAAATAAAGTGAAGCCGCGACGTCTGTAACAAAAATCGGATAAGGCGATTGAGACCGAGTTTATTTCAGCGGGGTCGTCCAGAAAGACCGGCAGGTTGTCAAAAACGGCGTCTGGTATATGGCTATCGGTAAGATAGGGAGTAATATCCGGCATTGGCGGGCTATCCTCAGAGAGAGGGTCGAGAGATTGGACTCCATCCAATGGAAAGAGAATCCTGGTCACAACTTCATCGTAAAGGAGGTTTGATTTCGTGTCATCATATCTGACCTGGCAGGAGACAATTAAACCGGGGCGATATCTGACTCTCTGATTATTGGAGAAAGTGTCTCTTGGGAATATGCGCCCTATCTCAGGTTCTTTGAAGGCAAGGGAGTCAAGATATAAATTTCTTATTCCTTTTATTTTTGGAGCAAGGGCAAGACCGGCCGGGGCTTTGTTCTTAGTTGGTATTTCCGCTCTGGGTTTATCTTTATAGAGTATCTTTATATCCCCTTTGGTCATGGGTCCTTTAAGATAACTCATGGCCCACCTGGATTTTATGGATTCGGGAATTTTTGAATGAATATTTCTGACAAAAAATTCTCTTTTTCCAAGACTTGAAAGAAGGGCGGGCAAATTTTCCGGCGCATTGGCCGCGCCTTTCATTCCATTAATGATTCTCTTTTGGTCATTAGTCGTGTTGAGTTTTCCAACCATCCATAAACCGGCGTTGCTCATGGACTTGTAATCCACGTCCATGGGATTTTGAGTTGTAATAAATAATCCCATGCCAAAAGCCCGCCCTTGTTTGAACATGGTAATTATCGGCTGTTTTGTCGGAGGATTGGCAAGGGGTGGAAGGAGGCCCGCCGCTTCATCAATATAGACAAGAAGTCGTAGGGATTCGGAGCCCGGCTGTATTTTTGCCCATGCCCATATTCTGGAAAGGAGAAGGGAGACGCAAAACTGGCGTTCGGCGTCATTTAGATGAGCCAGGTAGATTATTGAACAACGGGGTTTGCCCTTTTTTGTATGCAAAAGGTGAGGTATGGAAAGAGGGTCGCCGGCCATCCATGTGGAAAAGGACGGTGAGGCCATCAAAGCATTTAATGAAAGGGCAAGGTCATTCCGCTTTTCCTGAGGAATAAATTTATCCACAGCGAATACGCCAAGGCGCTTAATCGGAGGTGTCTGGATATAGGCGATAAGCCTTTCCAGAGTTACCCCTTGTTTATTTTCATAGCAATAATGAAGAAGGTTGGAAAGGAGGATAAACTCGGGTCCTGTAATTGGATCTGATTTAACTTTCGCCAGATCGAGTAAGGCGCCGACCACGGTTTTAATGTGCTCGTTGGCTGATTCCATATCCTCCATGTCAGGATTTTCCAGACCCGAAAGAATATTTATCGGCGTGCCGGCGGTGGATCCAGGCGTAAAAAGAGTTGCCGGTGAATTGGCTTTCATTTCGGCGATTCTCTCAGGCTCGATGCCGTCTTTGGACAGGCCGGTTCTCCATTTTTCCGCTAATAAAGAAGAATATTCGGAGATGGAAACGCCCTTTGATGATGCCTCGGCCGGATCAATCCATGGAGCGAAATCCTCCAGGGACAATTTCTCAAAGGCCAACAACAGGTTTGTCATATCTCCCTTTGGATCGATAACAATGGTGG
>CAYSHR010000089.1:0-9943 GCA_964430795.1 uncultured bacterium | reverse complement strand
ACGATCCATGAAGGTCAGAATTCCCCCTGGTGTAGATAATGGGCAAACCATCCGCTTAAAAGGCAAAGGCGGCGCCAACCCAACCGGAGGACCGGCTGGAGACCTGCTTATTGAGCTCAAGGTAAAACCTCACCCTGAATTTACCCGAAAGGGGCTGGATATCGAAGTGATTAAAAAGATATCCATCGGCGTCGCGGTGATGGGAGGCACAGTGAAGGTGCCCACTCTTGATGGTAAAACCGTGAAAATAAATCTACCTCCAGGCACTCAGGGAGGTCAGATATTTCGGATAAAAGGCAAAGGAATCAAGAAAGGAAAAGGGAAAACCGGAGACATCTTGTGCAGAACCCAGATATCGGTTCCGAAAAACATTGACCAGAAGAGCCTGGACCTTATCAAGAAATTCGAAAAGCGGACCGCGTCCAAGGCTTGATTTGTAGCAAAATATGACCAAGAGGAACATTTAAGTGAAAAGCGAAAATAAGAATCAGAAGGAAAAAAGGAAGAAGGCGCCTTTTAAGAAGGTTTCCCCTCTAGTTGAACAAAAGATTGAGGAAGAGGAGCGGGGCAAGGGTAATTTCATGCCCGAAGAAACCGATAAAGGCAAAAGCGCGAAAAAATATGAAGAGATGGAAAAAGTGGACAATTCCGCTGAGGATGAAAAAATAGAAGAGTCGGCGCCTCCCCGGACTCCGGAGGAAAAAATAGCGGATTTGACTTCCCAACTGCAACGTATTGCCGCGGAATTCGCCAACTATAAGAAGAAGAACGCCAGAGAATTTGACCGAGGCAGGCAGTTTGGCGCGGTGGAGATTCTGGAGAGGCTGGCACCGGTATTTGAGTCTTTTGAATGCGCGGTTTCAGGAGAATACGACGAAAACAGTTGTGTTGTGACAGAAGGTTTTGAGAAGATTCATGGTCAGATGATGGAAAATTTGAAATCCGCGGGGCTAAAGATCATTGAACCAAAAAAGGGCGACCCTCTGAATCCCAATATTCACGAAGTGATGTTTGTAGAGGAGACGGATCAAGCGCCCAATGATTCAATTTTCGCCACTTTCGCTAAAGGGTATTCATATAAAGACAAGCTTATTCGCCCCGCGAAGGTACAAGTGGCCAAAAGCCCCAAGGATAATTAGAAAGAGTATTTTTTTAACCCTGAATAAGGGAGTGGAAATGGGTAACGAAGTGAAGGATAAAAAGGTAAAGGTGGAGGACAAACGGAGATTTTCCCCTGATGGCGATGATTTGAAAGAAAAAAATCCCAAAGAGGAAACCAAAGGGTCCAGGCCGGAGGAAAATCAGAAAAACACCGAAAAAACAAGTGGATGCGAAGAGAAAACCGAGGCAGGAGGCAAGGACTACGCCTCCTCTTGCGAAGAAGAATATAAAAATCTTCCGCCAATGTCTTTTACCACTTTGGTGTTTAGTTTGTCTACTCAGGCAATGATGAGTTTGGGTGAGATTCCCGACCCCACCACTAATGAGGAGAATAAGAATCTCATATTAGCCAAGCAATCAATCGATCTACTGGGTATCCTAGAGGAGAAAACCGAAGGCAATCTGGCTGATGAAGAGAAGAAATTTCTAAAAACAAGCCTCACCGATCTCAGGCTTCGTTTTGTTAACGCTTGTAAATGTAAGTAGGATTTCCTCTCTTTTCCAAAAATTTAAGGAGAAGTGAAAATGAGCAAATCCCTCAAGTTTATATTTGCGGCAATAATACTTTTATTCGCCATTGCCTGGATGATGTGCCTGGCTGATACGGACAATAAAAACAGTGATGGCGATCTTGCCTCGGTAACTTTAGAAAACAGCAAGGATGTTTTAGTCGCCCGGAAGGATGATTCTCCTCCCCCGATTTCCACAAACGAGATAGACAGGGCAAGCAGGTCTTTTGTCACCCTGGCCCAAAAAGCGGCTCCCGCTGTTGTAAATATTGACGTTACAAAGATCGTTAGTTCCTCATCGGGTCCAAGGGGCTTCCATGACGATTGGTACTTCCGTTTTTTTGGACCATGCCGTCCAAAACAATATAGACAGAAAGGGCAGGGGTCAGGTTTCATTATCGATCCATCGGGTTTTATTGTCACCAATAATCTTGTGGTTGCCAATGCCGACACGATTTTTATAGTACTTCATGATGGAAGGCGGGTAAAAGCCTATACTATTGGAACTGATCCAAAAACCGACATCGCCCTGCTCCAGGTGGTGGATCAGGACGTAAAAAGAATTGGCCGCTTTCCAACTTTAGCCTTTGGTAATTCCGAGGGGTTGAAGGTGGGGGAGTGGTTAATTGCCATTGGCAATCCTTTTGGTCTTGATCACACGGTAACCGCCGGCATTGTCTCGGCAAAAGGGAGAGTCATCGGCGCCGGCCCATATGACAATTTCATTCAGACCGACGCCTCCATCAACCCCGGGAATTCCGGCGGCCCTCTAATAAACACCAGAGGGGAGGTTGTGGGGATAAATACCCTTATAAACGCGTCGGGCCAGGGAATAGGATTCGCCATTCCAAGCGATCAGGCAAATACCATTATCTCCCAGTTAAGGACCCAGGGCGCTGTTACAAGAGGTTGGATCGGCGTACATATCCAGGCCATTACTCCCGATCTCGCAGAGGCTCTTGGTCTTGAAAAAGCCAAAGGCGCCCTTGTAACCAAAGTCCAGGAAGGTTCTCCGGCCCATGACGCGGGCCTTATGCTGGAAGATATAATTCTGGATTTTAACGGCTCTTCCATTGGGCGAACCCGAGACCTTAGCACTGTTGTGGCCAATACTACCATAGGCGCGAAAGCCCCTTTAAAAATTCTTCGAAACGGAAAACCGAAAACCATTACTGTAATTGTAGGGCAACTGGCCGATCCCAATATCCGGGCAAACCAGAGAGGCAGCCAGGAGTTGGGATTAACAGTGGAGAATGTAACTGACCACGTGGCCAGGCGGCTTGGAACAGAACCCGGAGTGGGGGTAGTGGTCTATAATGTAACACGGGGATCGAAAGCCGCCGACGCGGGACTCCGCAGAGGAGACCTGATCCTGGAGGTTAACCAGGTAAAAATATCTTCCACAACTCAGTTTTACAACCAACTGGAAAAGGTCCATGAGAAGGAGAAACGAATTCTGCTGCTGGTAAAGCGGGATAAGGGTAAATTCTTTACCACGCTAAAGCCACGGTAGAATCCCGAATAAGACCGGTCCAGCCGCGAATTACAAAAAAGATCCGATTTGTTTGTAGGGGCGATTCGCGAATCGCCCAAGAATTAAGAGTAGATACACAAACCCTCAATATTGCTATTTGAATTCAAACTCCGAAATAATAGCGTCGATAATCTCTTCGAAATCATTGACCATGCTCGCCGCGAAACCGTGAATCTTATAACGAATTACTCCGTCGGGATCCACTATCATCGAGAAGGGAATACCGCCGTTTATCATGTATTGATTCGAGAACTCACTGCCCTGGTCGTCTATTACAACAGGAAAGGTAATGTCAATATGGGGGTCGTCTCTATCCAGCCAGTTAACAAGATCTGTTTCAGTGGGCGTGTTGCCGACGTTGTCCTGGATAAGGAGAGTGACTATGTCCATCTCAATAGGAGCTACTTTGTCGGTGTGGTAAATCGCGTAAAGCTCCATCAGGTGATCAGCCTCTTTGTGGCAGTATATACACCAGACCGCAGAGGTGTTAAAGAGCATCACCATTCCATCAAAACTGCTGAAATAGATGTCCGTAAGGGCTTTTTCTCCTTTTGCGGGTGGATTTACCCCGGGTAGGAAGAATAGGGGATCATCAATTTCGTCCACAATTGATCCGGTGCCGCCGGCATATTGCTCGACTGTAAAGCTCTTGGAGAAAATCCTGCTCTGCTGCCCGTCATCGTCAAGGAAAACCACATCAACCGTATGGTCACCAAGGGCAAGAGCGTCTCCTGAATATTCCGGGCTTTCAAGGTAGCTGCTGACTAACTTGCACTGGGCATTGGGGGAGATAAAGGTGTGGAGTTCATAGTCGGCGCCGTCCAGGGAAGTCCAGATCGCGCCGCCCTTGATATCACAACCGTCAGGGTCGGCGGTGTCATCGTACATATAACCGATGACAAGAACCTCAAAGGGAGTAATCTTTGTGCCGAAATCAAGGGAATTGAATCCGCCGAATTCGATGTTGCCCACAAGCATATCCTGGGTTGTCATAACAATGGGGTCCAGCTTCCAGCCCTCGGCTGTTCCCTCAACGCAGGCAACGAAATCGTCACATCCATCTTCGACGGCGCAGTCGAGAGTGGCGCTTGCCATCAATTCCGCCGAAGCCTCGCAGGCGCCGTCCACTACGTATGCGTCAGCGGCTTCACACTCTTCCACTTTCTGACAGAAGGCTTCTTCTTTTACATCATCATCATCATCATCGTCGTCGTCGTCACTGTTGTCGTCATCGTCGCCCATGTCAAGACAGTCAGCCAAATCGTCGCAATTATCAGCGTCGGCGACGCATTCCACCAGTGAATCATCAGCCTGGTCGCAATATTCCAGGCACTCGGCTGTGGTGGCAACGCCTATTTCATCACCAAAGCCGCATTCGGAAACCTTGTCGCAGAAGTCATCGCAGGCGCCTCCTCCTCCTCCGCTGTCATCATCGTCATCATCGCCGCAGCCCCCAAAGGCAAACAGGGCCAGAACCACTATAAAAACCAGAAAAAATCGTGAATGTAAGCTTGTTTTCATCTCTAATGTCTCCTTTAATTCGGCCTGATCAATTGAAAAGGCGTTAGATCACACAAGTCTATTTGCAGGGAAAGTGGTTGTCAAAGGGAAAATACTGTTTTGTCGTAGATTTACAAAAGTTTCGCGGCAAAAGCCGCTACCTGTTTTGGATCACATCCCAGAACCATGTTTCTGATATTGCCCTTTTTATCCAGAATAAAGCAGGTGGGAATCCCGGTGACTCTCCATGAATCAGCGACTTTACCACCAAGATCATAGAGCACGGTCATTCGCAAAGGCTGATGCTTCTCCAAATAGTTCTTTGCCGCCAAAACAGTCTGGTCGTTGCTAATGGCAAGGACCTTAATACCCTTTTCCTCAAGTATAGGCGCGATACCATTGATATAAGGCACAACAGTGCGACAGGCCGGGCACCAACTGGCCCAGAACATTACAACGACCACGTTGCCCTTATATTCTGAAATTGAAACCCTTTTTCCTGTTTCATCTGTAAATTCAGCAACCGGGCTATTACTTTTTTGGGTGCAGGAAATAAAAAGCAATGACAAAAGGAGCGCCATAATTATCACTTTTTGCGCCGGTACGGTTTTGGATATTTTATTTATCAAACTGGTCTCCCAACTTCCATATTAAGGCGATTAACCTTCTTTAACCTTTTACGCTTTTATCCTATTTTGAGAAAAAAGTCACCGCCCTTGACGCTCTTGACATAAATCTCCTTCAAAGCGATAAGGGAATCATGGAAATTGAAATTATTGAAGTTACAAATAGAGGAAGGTGGATGTGGGCTCTCCAGAGCGTGGGCGGCGCCGACATCTATTACACACCCGGATACCTTATTCCTCTTGCTCAAAGAGGAGAGGGCAGACCTTTTTTAGCTTTTGCCAAAGAGGGGTCAAGTTGCGGCCTCACCATCAATTTCGCGAGAAAAATCAAATCCCTTGCCTTTGCCACAGAGGATTTTGAGAATAAAATCGATCTCTGCTCGCCATATGGTTTTTCAGGTCCCCTGATCCTTTCCCATGACCCCGAATTCGCTGCCAGGTTCTGGCGAGCATGGAAAAAAAAGGCTGTGGAACTTGGCGCCGTCTCAGAATTTATCAGGTTTCATCCCCTGTTAAAAAATTACCTCCTTCTTTCAGAAATAGAGGATGTGCACCTTATCGGCCATACGGTCTACCTGGACCTTGAAAAACAGAAAGTTGAAAACGGTCTTTCCAAAACCTGCGCCAAAAATATTAGAACGGCCTACAAAAAGGGATTGGAATTTGAGCTTCTGAATCCAGTGGAATATATTGATGAGTTCCTTGAAATGTATACCGCCAACATGATTCGCAAATCGGCTACGCCTTACTATTTCTTTGACGAGGATTACTTCATGAGGCTCTTTGACGAGCTCCTTGACAATTTATGGCTGGCAAGGGTTCACCATCAGGGCAAAACAGGGGCCTTTGGTCTTTTCCTGCGTCATGACCGGTTGATCCATTACCATCTTGGCTGCATGGACCAAAACCTGAGGTCCTATTGTCCGACAAATCTGCTTCTATATGAACTTGCTCTGCTGGCAAAGAAGAGAGAGAAGAAATTTTTTCATCTTGGCGGCTCTTTTCAGGATAATTTTGGTCTTTTCAGGTTCAAGAAATCCTTCTCAAATAGAACAGCCGACTTCTTTGTGGGAAGAATCGTCCATGATCCCGAATCATACGACAAACTCCTCAAGCTGCGTTTTGAGGCATCGGACAAGGATGTGGAAAACGATTACTTCCCGGGCTACAGGAGTCCTGTGTGAGCAGTCATCATCAGAAGATGAAGAAATGGTACGACCTTCCCGGCCAGAAATCGAAATGGGGAGAGGGCGCTTCGACCCTTGGCCTCTATCCTACTGAAAAATATCTTATTGATAAACATTTCAAGCCCCAATCCAGTCTTTTGAATATCGGGTGCGGCGGCGGTCGGGAAGCTCTTGCCCTTGCCGGAACCTTTAAGGTCACTGCCATGGATTTCAGTCCGGAATTTTGTGATATTTGTGAAAAAAGCGCAAAAGAAGCCGGAGTCAAAATTGATGTAAAAGTCGGCAACGCCACGAGCCTTGATTTTAAAGAGAACAGCTTTGACTGCCTGATAATGGTAGGGCAGCTAATCGGCCATCTTAGACCCAGATCAACCCGGATAAAAGTGCTGTCGGAGGCCGTGAGGGTTTTAAAGACCGACGGTATTGGAATCGTCAGCACCAACGCCATTGAGCTTGGTCTGACATATAGGATTTATTTCGCCCTTGCCAACCTGGTCCGAAGAGTTTACAACCCTTATGAGTTGGAGGCTGACGATGCCTTTGTTTTCCGGGTTGGTTCCAGGTCTAAAGATATTTTAAAAAAGGAAAACAGGCCGGTTTTTCATTGGTACAGAACGCCGGAATTTATAAGTGACGCCACAGAAGCGGGCTTTAAGCTTGTTGAGTTTTGTCGCAGATATGAATTTGAATCTGAAAACCTTGCTAAGAAACGCGCCACCGGCGGTGAGACATTCTACGTTTTGAAAAAGACCGGCCAATAATCGAGGTCAAAAGTCAATAAAGAGCTCTTTCCCACCTTCTCCGACATTAATAAATCTCTGATAAATGTTATCGCCTTTTTTCCACCGTAAAATGTGGGGACCTGTGGGCAGCCGAAAATGTCCTTGATCAAGTTTGAAAATATCAGCCGCCCTGTCGTCTATCAAGAGAGAGTCGGGAATCTTTCCGGCAATGATGATCTCGCCGGTTGCTTTTTGGCTCTTCGATCCAATATTTATCAGCTTTTTGCTTCCTTTTTTTATCATGGTTCCTGACCTGAAAGAGTTGTGCCCTCTTTTGACAATAGTCAGGCGCCCCATCTTTATGTCCTCGGATATTTTTTCAAAGACAGGGGATTGACCCAGAAGGTTATTATTAAAAAAGACGAACATGCCCTTTATGCCCTGAACCTCGATAACCGTATTTGACAAAGTCGCTGGTTTCCCGGTTTTTTTCTTATCGGGATTTCCTGAATGGAAAAAGGCGTATGCGACCAAAATGAAAAACAGGGCGCAAATTCCTGTTGCCCATATCCATAACGGTCTTTCTCTTTTTTTCCGGTTTGGTTCATGGGCGGTTTTAGCCTCTCTCTTTTCATTATTTTCAGAAGGATCGGATTTTGCCAATATGGCTGTTTTTGCCCTTTTAATCTCTTTATGTTCCCAATGTCCGGCCAAGGAGATGATCAGGTTTGAAAGCTCCTTTTCCTGATCCTGGGGAAAGTTTTCTCTATGAAAAGCGGAGAGTTCCCTTAAAAATTCCAAAGATGTGGAATATCTGTTTTTTAAATCTCTTTCAAGGGCTTTTAAGCATATTTTGTCAAGATCAGGTGCAAGATCATTCCTAAAAGTCGATGGTGGTAAAGGAGATGCTTCTCTTACTTGTCTTAGAACCTCCATCTCGTTTGCTCCCGCAAAGAGCCTGCCCCCTGTCAATATTTCATATAGCATTGCTCCACAAGAAAAGATATCGGACCTGCCATCCAATTTATTTCCCATTGCCTGCTCGGGAGACATATAGGGTATTTTTCCTTTTAGCTGTCCAAAGCTTGTTTTTGTAAGCCTGAAAGCCGCGTGGGCGATGCCGAAATCGGCGATCTTCACGTCGCCATTTTTTGCCAGAAGAATATTGGGCGGGTTTATGTCTCGGTGGACAATGCCCAGTGGCCGGCCATTTTGGTCAAGGGCGTTATGGGTGTAATCAAGACCTTTTAACACCTGGCAAATGATAAAACAGCCTATTCCGATACCCATTCTCATTCCCTGCCTGGCAAGAGCTTCGCATAGTCCGCCAAGGTCAGGTCCGTCCACATATTCAAGGGTTAAAAACAGCCGCCCTTCAATCTCGTCAAAATCCATTGTTGTAACAAGGTTCCCGTGAGACAAGGCGGCGCCTAAACGAGCCTCATCCACAATGGCGTCAAGAAAATCTTTTTTTCCAGAATAAGCCGGCAGGATTCTTTTTATTATGCAGTATCGAGTGAGGTTTCCCGGTTGGGGAGTTGACGCGAGGTAAACTTCAGCCATCCCGCCGGTGGCTACCTGGCGAATAAGAGTGTACTTGCCGAATTTCTCTTTTTTAAAACTCAAGGTTTTTGTTTAACATGATTTTTCAGGTTTTTATCACGCCAAATAGCTGGTTATATACAGGGACTCTAAATAACAAGACAAAAAGACCATGATGTCGCGAAAGTAAAAATTCTTCATTTCGGAAAAGGCTGAAAAAGGGCGGTTCAACTCCCGGGAACCTGATAGAGAGGCAACTATTGGCTCAATTTCGACAGACCCTTAAAGCAAAATTACGTCGGTGTCGCTTTCTTCTTCTTCCTCCTCGTCCTCTTTCTTGTCTTTCTCGATGGCTCTTTCAATGACCGAGGCCAGAATATCTCTTGTGGCTTCTCTGGTCTTGTCGTTAAAGGACCTGCGTCCTTTTATCAAATTGTTTACATCTCGCTCCGCCCTGTCAATAAAAACTCGTCCCATGTCCACATTCACATTACGATTCACGATTTCAATAACGGCGTCCTTGGCGTTTTCCCTTTCCATTTTGCCAAGGATATCAACCAGAATAGCGTCTGCGGAATATGGGTATCTAGCCGCGAATTCTATTTCGTTATTTTCCAACTTTGTCAAATGGATTTGTTTTAACAGATGGGCGATATGGTTCTTTAACGCCGGCACCAGGTTGTCCTGTTCCAAATCAATATCCCTGTGCCTCTTTCTGATGTCGACTTCGGCCCTGACCTTGACCAACCTGGGAAGAACATCGGTGCTAAGCCCGAGTTCCATGTAGCCTTGCATGTCATCATAAAGAGTATAAGCGGTCTCCTTCATGCCTTTTTTTTCATATATCACTCCAAGGAGCATTAACCCTGGAACTGCCCACTCAACTGTGTTGTTCGGCAAAACTTTAAAGGCAAAGGCCAGCTTGTGCCAGAAGGTGTGAGTACCTTCAATGCCTATAAGCTTCTTCGATCGGCGCGCTCGCAAAAGCCCGGCATAATTCCACCCGATTTTTGAAAGAGCGAGACTGATTATGGCCTCAGCCTTGCTTATTTCATCTCTCTGGAACCGCCCCCTTGCTTTTTGTCTTGCTTTTTCATATTTTTTATAGGTGAACGGAACAGTGATGATGTGGGTCAACTCTCAAGAACAGGCGCGCGGCACG
>CAYSHR010000088.1:0-9965 GCA_964430795.1 uncultured bacterium | reverse complement strand
AGAACGATTATTGCTATGGTTGATGGCGCCGCCGGAAAAACAGGAAAACCCCACGCATAAGAAAAATATCGCGAGCACCGCGAAAATGATCAGATTGGGCTTAATATAGGTATTCATAACTTCCCCTCCATAGGAAAATAGGGACTTCTCTGCTCCTAAAAGCCCCACACGCTTATTATATCTCTATATTTTTCAAACCCAACAATTCGAACCTTAACTCTATTGTCTCATAAATAGTTGTTAAGTCAAGTATAAATCGCGATTACCCTGAAAAAAACGACTTTGGTGTTCCTTCATTGACTTTTTTCATGTAAAATTTTTATCTCTACATGTAAAAACGCCAATTGAAAGGAGAGATCACCATGAGCAAAGACCCTTTTGTTCGTGAAGAGCGGGGCCAGACCGCGGATGTAAAAGTCTGCCCTATTATTAAAAACAAGTGCCTTGGAGAAAAATGTCAATGGTGGGTAATGGATTACCAGGAAGAGAAGAAGAATTACCGCACTGACTGCGCCGTGGCCATGATCGCCAAAGGAATCACCGACGAGACTCTCTTGAAACTGAAGAGCAGATAGTTTCTGACCGGAAACGGTCCTTTTTATCAACTTTCTGTAACTTATGGCGCGATGTCTGACGCAATAGGGGATATTTTCGGATTATCGCACCAGCCCTTGCCTGACAACACATCAAGGGCGAGTCTTATCTGGCGTTTAGTGAACTGTTTTTTTCTATCGTTCCAAGCATAAACACGAGTCGCGATATCGTCCAAGGATTGGATTTGTTCATTGTTTATTACCCAATGAACCGTGGACAACAGCTCCAATCCAAAGGGCGTTTCAAAACCTTCAACCAAAGAGGACACTCGTTGCAGATGTGTCTGGGTTTCTTTGTTTTCTTTGAGAAATTTGAGAGCATCTTCGAGTGCTCCAGGTACTAATTCCAGTTGTTTGCCAGGTACATCTCCACCATCGACGTAGCCCGACACCAAGTGCCCTTCGATGGCGTTTAGAACATGGCGGAGATTCTCGGCATAGGGACCATATGCTCCCTTGACATATTTCAATTTCAACTTTTCGCCTGAGATTTGCATAAAGTACATGAGCTTATGCACTTCTAATAATGTCACAAAGGGATCCAGAAGCCCGCCAAGAAAACGATGTATAAGCATCACCAGGGCAGCGCGTCCAGGTGTCATTTTGGGTACGTCTTTGGATCGATTAGCCCGCTCATCCGCACGGGCCGTGCTTGGTTCAAAAACTATCACATCCACATCGTTAAGTTCGTGCAGAGTGGACTTTATGCGTGAACGCACCGCAGACCAATCCAGTCCACCTAGCCCGCTTCCAAGAGGAGGAATAGCAATTGACCGAATATTTCTGGACTTAATCTCTTGGGCCAAAGCAACTAGACCGGAGTCAATATCTTCCATCCGGCTTTTACCGCGCCAATGACGCTTGGTGGGAAAATTGATGATATAGCGCGGATTCATCAGTCGGCCTGTTTCAAAGACAAACATCTTTCCCGGCTGCACTACTTTTTGCTTGCAGGCGGCAGCATAGACTTTGAAGTTTTCTGGGTAGGCTTTCTTGAACTGAAGCGCAATTCCGCGCCCCATGACGCCAACACAGTTGACCGTGTTGACAATGGCTTGGGTGTCCTCGGCCAGGATGTCGCCTGTCTTATATGTAATCATGGTGACCTCCATCAATCAATAGTACCATTCCGGCAGGATTTCCACCAGAGGTTGATGCTTTGCACCGCTTAAAGTGTTTACAACCTGACAGTAAATTGGTTTTGAGTGCACGCCGATGCGGGAGATAAGTTTCCATGGGAACTTTCGTTCAATCAAAAACTCAGCCTGTTTCCGGTCTTTGCAATCCTGCCAATATTTTGCTTGCACCACATTCCAATCGATTTGGTCAAGTTGGGTGAGTTTACATCTGTCTTCAAAGAAAAATGAACCGGCGTTTGAAAGAGTAAAAGCCCAGCGTAGTTTTTTCTTTTCAGCCCATTTAACTGTTCGATGCAAATCGGCTTCAAGATGAATAATGGCGCTTTGCCCATCACGATATTTCAAGTCCGGATTATTCCCCATGTGAAGCAAGTAAAGCATAACGGATCGAGGACAAAAGTAGAAGGGCACGCAGTCGCCTACATGCAATCCCGAGTGACTGTCCAACGGCAACTTAAGTCGCCGTTGCTTGATTTTGTTTATACCGATGGTAGTGTCGGCGGAAGGTCTGCGAACCATCTCAGCATCGCTCCAAAGACGCCCATCCGCTATTATCGATGGTAAGCGATCAACATGAACTATATGGTATATTTTTGCCTGTTTGCCCACGGACTTACTTTCGAGCTGATTTTTATTGTCTATCCAGGAGCCTTTTGGAAAAACAGATATTGGCTGCAAATCCAGCATACGCTCTATCCATACGATATCATATATTTTACATACATTAGCATATCTACGCGGCGTCAGGATATTGCTTATATAAAATCCCTTTTCTATTTCGCGCCCTGTAATGACTTTTGCCCCAACATTTTGGTTGTAATTTAGTTAATTATCTTTCAAACTAGGTATTAAGTTTTCTGTTTAATAATCGATATATTCTATTATATGTCAACTTCCATTGAGGTCAGGCGTGAAAAAAGATAGATTGCAAGTCAGAGTCGCGAAAAATCTTCTGGCGAAGGTGAGGGTCTCTCTCCGCGAGTTCTTTGCCTATGTCCAGGATGTGGCAAAATCCGGTGTGGGATTCGCCTGCTCAAGAGAATTGGATATGGGCGCCATGCTGGACATAAACCTCAATGTTCCGGGCAAGAAAACCATGCTTCTGAAAGGGGAGATTGTCTGGACAAGGAGCCTTCCGGGAATCGCCAAGAACAAATATCAATATGGTGTAAGACTTACGGAAAAACCTGACGAGTATGACGAGTATGTCGAGGAATGTATCAGGCAAGTATATGAGAAACGTAAAGATAAAAGATTTAAAGCCGCCCTCTCCATTAATACAAAAGATGTTCTTGATCTCCTTGACGCGGCCATTGAGGACATATCAGCGGCCGGGCTTTATATAAGGACAGGGCGCCCATTAACTGTAAACGCCCAATACGAAATGGCCCTTGAGAGCAAAGACCTGGAGCAACCGATCAACTGTATTGGCGAAGCTGTTGCGATTTTTGAATGCGAGCCTGATGATAATTTTGACCATCCATACGGCGCGGGAATAAAAATCATCTCTTTTGTTGGTGAAGACGGGGAAAGGTTCTCGGAGTTCATCAAACACCTGGAAGGGCTTTTTGAATTTCATTGGCCAAAGGAAAAGCTGGAAAGCCTGGAAACCCCAGACAGTTAAAATAGTCTAAAATCCATGATCCCCATCCCTGTTTTTGCATTCTTTTATACTGAATTGATTGACACTGATTCTCATTAGTTGTACTTCTCTATATAAACCGATTGTTTAATTGGGTTTTTAAAAAGCGGGAGAGATGTTTTGGGAATGGCTGAAAAAATCGCTCGGATATTTCGAAATATCGTTCTTTTTAACGCCGATGAAGCAGGAAAAAGTTGGTTTGAAAAGGTCTCGAATATTTCCATGGAAACCTGGGACAAGAATTCGTTTATGGTGGCCATCTCCGGGGCCATAAGAACCCTGGGCATACTTCCAGCTAAAGTTTCCTCTGGGCAATCAAAAGCTTTGGAAGCGGCGGGCGCGCCCTTTGCTCCTGTTGACTGGGAGCTTGCCGAGGTTGGACGCGGGGCGCTAATATTGACAGCCATTTTATTTTTGCCTGATAAGGAGCATGAAAATCTTCTTTTTGAGTTATATTATAAAGGAGACAACAGGGAGAAGCAGGCGGTTTTAAAGATACTTGTTTTTCTGCCGCGACCGGAACGATTCAAGCAGTTGGCAGTTGATTCCTGCAGAAACCACGTCCAAACCGTGTTTGAGTCTCTTGCTTGCCAAAACCCCTTTCCCGCTCTCTATTTTGATGATAACCAGTTTAATCAGCTTGTACTCAAAGCTCTTTTCACAGGGGCGCCTCTTAATGGAATTGTAGGATGGAAAGAGAGAAACAACAGAGAGCTTGTAAGAATGGCAAAAGACTACGCGGATGAGAGAAAAGCCGCCGGACGCCAGGCGTCTTTTGATATCCAGCAGATTATTGACCACCCAGGGAGTAAAAAATGAAGTTATTCGACCCTCATATTCATATGACCTCAAGAACCACTGATGATTACCAGGCTATGGCGAAGGCGGGAATAATGGCCATAGTTGAGCCTGCGTTCTGGACAGGGCAGCCAAGGACCCACGTAGGTTCCTTTGAGGATTATTTCCTCTCCCTTTTGGGTTGGGAAAGATTCCGGGCGAGCCAGTTCGGCATTCACCATTTCTGCACCCTTTCTCTCAATCCAAAAGAAGCGAATATCCCTCTGGTGGCCCAGGGAGTTATTGACCTTCTTCCAAAATATCTGGAAAAAGACGGAGTTGTGGGAGTGGGTGAAATCGGTTATGACGATCAATCCGCTGACGAAGAGAAATATCTTGACGCCCAACTGGAGTTGGCAAAGGAATTTAACCTGCCCGTGTTAATCCACACGCCCCATCGTGATAAAAAACAGGGCACAAAAAGAATTATCGAAAAAGTCAAAATTTTTGGTTTGGATCAAAATAAAGTGCTCATTGATCACAACACCGAGATAACCCTTGGCGATACACTGGAGGCCGGATTCTGGGCCGGCCATTCCCTCTATCCACATACAAAAATGACCGAGGAGAGAATGGTCTCTCTTGTAAGGGAGTTCGGCTCAGACAGGATTATCGTAAACAGCGCCGCGGACTGGGGAGTTTCGGACTCCCTTAAGGTTCCAAAATTTGTGGACCAGATGAGAAAGGATGGAATGGGCGAAGAGATTATTGAAAAAATCGTCTGGAAAAATCCGGTGAGGTTTTTCAGTCAAAGCGGACGACTCGACATGACCGCCTTAGAGTCCCGGCCAAGAATTGATCAGACAATTCTATTTGAGGGAAGCTCGGTACTCAGAGGGCAGACGCCAAAAGTGGATGACTGATGAAACCCACACTGGTTATTCTTGTTGTGGGGCTTACTCCTGATCTGTTGGGAGAGAATACTCCCGCCCTGTCTCGATTAGCCAAATCCGGCGGACTCAGATATCTGGATACAATCACCCCCGCGGTTACTTGCAGCGTTCAGGCCACCTTTATGACAGGGACGCCGCCGTCAAAACATGGCTGCGTTGCCAACGGCTGGTATTTCAAAGAGCTGGGCGAGGTCCTTTTCTGGAGGCAGCCCGAAAGTCTTGTAAAGGGCGAAAAGATTTGGGAGGCGGCGAAAAAGCGCGACCCTGAGTTTACCTGCGCCAAGATGTTCTGGTGGTACAATATGTACAGCACCGCGGATTGGACTGTGGCGCCGCGCCCTATCTATCCGGCGGATGGGCGGAAAATCCCTGATATCTGGACCGCGCCCACTGACCTTAGAGACAAACTGAACAGCAAGTTGGGCCAATTCCCTCTTTTTAATTTCTGGGGACCCACAGCCAATATTGTTTCAAGCCAATGGATAGCAAAGTCAACTTTGGAAGTTTATGATTCCCACAAACCGACACTGACTCTGGCCTATCTTCCCCACCTTGATTATAACCTCCAGCGCCTTGGTCCGGATCACCCAGAAATCGCCAAGGACCTTCAAGAGGTTGACGATCTTTGCGGCGCCCTTATTGATCATGTTCAAAAAGACGGCGCCCAGGTGATTATTCTTTCCGAATATGGAATCACCAATGTCAGCGGCCCTGTGCATATAAACAGGGCGTTTAGAGAAGCCGGCCTCATCAGCTATCGAATGGAACTGGGCAGAGAGATGTTGCAGCCGGGCAGTTGCGAGGCTTTCGCGGTTTGCGACCACCAGATCGCCCATATCCATGTTAAAAATCCTCAACGTATTGGCGAGATAAAAACTCTTGTGGAAAACCTGGATGGCGTTGAAACCGTACTGGATGTGAACTCGAAACCGGATTTCGGCCTGGATCATCCCAATTCCGGCGCCCTTGTGGCCATCTCAAAAGCTGATCGCTGGTTCTCTTATTATTTCTGGCTGGACGATGAACTGGCGCCTGATTTTGCCCCCACTGTGGATATTCATAGAAAACCGGGATATGACCCGGTTGAGCTTTTTTTTGATCCGAAAATCAGGGCGCCGAAAATAAAAGCCGGGTTGAAAGTAGCCAGAAAACTGTTGGGATTTCGCTACCTGATGGATGTTATCGGTCTTGATGCCTCGGTAGTTAATGGTACCCACGGCAGGGTGACGGACGATCCGGAAAAGGGCCCTCTCTTTATAACAAGCAGACCCGATCTCCTTGCAGAAGACCGGGTCCGGGCTGTTGATGTAAAGCAGATTATCCTGGATCACGTTTTTTCAGAATAACCGGCGTGCCGTCGGCAGCAATAAACCGGCGGCACATTCATTTCATGAAGAAAACGGTATAGGCAGGGCGAAAAAACGTGGGCGACAATGTCCAAATCAATCGATAGAAAGACGCTAATCATTTAACCTTTAAAAGCTCAACCTCAAAAATAAGGGTGGCGTTGGGGGGAATGGTTTTTCCCGCGCCCCTTTTACCATAACCAAGCTCCGAGGGAATTATCAGCTTGCGTTTTCCACCGACTTTCATTCCGGCCACGCCTTCATCCCATCCCTTTATTACGCGCCCCGCGCCCAGAGGAAAGGAAAAAGGAGTTCCTCGATCCTTGGAGCTATCGAATTTGGTTTTGTCGGTAAGCCAGCCTGTATAATGTACAGTAACGGTCATTCCAGCTTTAGCCTCATCACCATTGCCGACTTTCAGATCAACATACTTGAGACCGCTCTTTGTTGTGACTTCCTTCTCTTGGGCGAAAACCGGCGCTGTTGCCAAAGCCAGAATTGCCAGGGCGATAATTATTATGATGCCGCGACTCATTTTATCCTCCTATAAAAGATTTACCAGGCGCCACCTTACACCAGCAATTCCGGACAGACAATATTATTTTCCTACCGTGGGCAATCGTTCAGTTATCGGCGCCAGGTTTATAGATTGGGGGAGATAACCCCATTTCTCAATAATAGCCGAAATTGCCAATGGTATCAGGGAAATGGGGATCGTGTACTTCTGTCCCATGAAAATCCGGGGACCCGTAACAGATACATATCTCCCCTTTTCCCAAAAGACCCCCTGTAACTGAAACGATCTACTGGTTCAGGACAATTCCTCTTGTCTTTTATAAGCCCAGGATTTACCCTTCTTTTTTACAAAAATCTTCCAAGGAAAATCCGTATGAGCGAGTTACGATGGGATCCGGTAAGGGGCGAGTGGGTAGCCACAGCCACTATGCGCATGGACCGCCCTCAAATGCCAAAGGATCATTGCCCTTTCTGTCCCGGATCTGGGAAAGTTCCTGACGATTATGATGTTCATATATATCCAAACGATTTTCCAACCTTCGCGACGCCGGCGCCTCCTTTGGATTTTAAAGGGGACGATTTTTATCGCACCAGAAAGAGTTGGGGCGCGTGCGACGTTATTCTCTATCACCCTGACCACGACAAAACCATTATCGATATCGAGGCGGATCACCTGGAGAAGATCGTTGATTTGTGGCAAAAGAGATATGTGGAGCTTTCCGGGGCAAAAAAGGTCAAGTTTGTCTATATTATGGAGAATAATGGTGAATCAACAGGAGTCACCATGCCCCATCCTCATGGCCAGATTTTCGCTTTTCCTTTGATTCCCCCAATTATCAGCAGGGAACTGTGGTACAGCCAAAAATATTTCGAGAAAAAAGGCGCTTGCCTCCATTGCGACATTCTGAAAAGGGAGGTGTCGGAAAATAAGCGAGTCATTCTGGAGGATGAAAATTTCGTAGCCTTCCTGCCCTTTTACGCACGGTGGCCCTTTGAGCTTCATCTCTATTCAAAGAGACATCTGCCCCACATTGGTCTTTTTGACACTGAGACTAAAATATCTCTGGGGCTTATGATCCGTAAAGTAGTAAAAACATACAACAACTACTTTGGATTCCTGCCGGGATTTATCATGGCAATGCACCAGGCTCCGGTAAATGAGGGTGCCGATGATTTCTATCACTTTCATGTGGAGTTCTATCCCAAAAACAGAAGCAAGGATAAACTGAAGTATCGAGCCGGTTGTGAGACAGGGGCCGGCGTCTTTATTAACGATTCAGTTCCAGAGGAAAAAGCGGCCAAACTCAGGGAGTTTGCGGAAAAATGAGGAAGAATATTTTTCGGAGATAAGAGTTGTGGGTTTACTTCTCGAAAATTCCATTGCTGAATTTGAAAGGCTTTATGGAGGGAAGCCGGAACATGGCGCTTCCGCTCCCGGCAGGGTCAATTTAATAGGAGGGCATACCGACTATAATCAAGGCTTCGCTCTGCCCATTGCCATTGAGAAGAAAATTTATACTCTCTGGAGAAAAAGGGATGACTCCCTGGTCAGAGCAAAGTCATCGCGGGTTGGAAATCCTGTTGAATTTCATGTGAGAAATAGAGAGATAACAGGAGGTTGGGAAGACGGGTTAAAAGGAGCGATTGCTCTTTTAGAAAATCAGGGGGGACGTTTTGCCGGCATGGATATTCTCATTTCCGGAGATATTCCTCTAAAGGCCGGGCTTTCGAGTTCGGCGGCTTTTATTGTCAGCGCCCTTCTTGCCCTGTCTGTTAATATTGAAAAGAACTTCTTGCCTGTTGAAATATCACTTTTGGCGCAAAAGGTCGAAAACGAGTTTCTTGGCGTGGAGTGCGGGATACTGGACCAGATGGCAATCACAGCCGGAAAAGAAGGGCACGCGCTGTTCCTCGATTGCCTGGACCTAAGTTACAAACATATTCCCTTATCCGGAGATTTTGGGATAGTAGTTTGCCATACAGGGATTACGCGAACTCTGGCGTCAAGTAAATATAACCAGAGAAGAGCCGAATGCGAAAAAGGGCTTGAGTTTATCATGAGCAAAAAGCCCAATGTGAAAAGCCTGAGGGATGTCTCTCTTTCTGACCTGAATGAATTTATAGATGAGATGGGGAAAATTTCATATAACAGGCTGCACCATGTGATTTTAGAAAACCGGAGGGTGCTTTTGGCTTGTCAGGCTCTAAAAAATGGCGATGGCGCGGCTTTTGGCAAGCTGGTCTGTCAAAGCCACGAGAGTCTTAGAGATAGATATGATGTTAGCTGTGCGGAACTGAATCTCATGGTTGACCTGGCTCTTGAGGAAGAGGGGTGCTATGGCGGCCGGCTGATTGGGGCTGGTTTTGGCGGTTGCGCCATAGCCATTGTCAAAAAAAACAGGATATTTGGATTTTGTCAGAGCATGGAAAATAGATATAAAACCGGGATTGGCGAAAAAGGGTTATTTATTCCAGTGACCTCTGGAAAAAGAGCTTCTCGCCTGAAATTCTCAACATAAGGTTTTTTCATGGTTTTTAAGATATTTTACGAGAAAAAACACAACAATTTGTGCAACGTGTCAAATAAAAACACAATATATTGATTTTTTTCCTTGACACACACAATCAAAGCTCTTATAAATAAAAGCTGTCCGGTAAGGACATAACCAATTTTAAATACATATATTTTTCAAGTAAGTACAGGGCAAAAGTTAAAGTTAATTATTAAAAAGCCCAAAAACATTGAAAAAAGTTAAAATTAGGGACGAAATATAAATGTCTCCCGTGTAGTTATGTACTCAAGCAGAATATAACATATAACATTTCATCTTGTATGTGAGTGAAAATGACAGAAGAATTTCCGATAAAATGGATAATCAAGCGACATGGCGATACCGCGCCCTTTAACGCCGAGAAAATTACGGACGCTGTATATAAATCGGTGCAAGCCGCCGGATCAAAAGACCGTTCCATAGCGGAACAGGCATGCCACAACGTTC
>CAYSHR010000087.1:5717-9975 GCA_964430795.1 uncultured bacterium | reverse complement strand
CAGGATGGATTGTCGCTATTGTTGGCTTTAAGTTCCCGTTAAGTTACATCGCCCTGGCCGCTGTGGGCTTTGGCATGCTCTTTAGAATGATTAACAAAAAATCTCTGCCTCACTGGGGCGAGGTTTTAATCGGTTTCGGTCTGATTTTCATCGGCCTTCATTTTATGAAGGATTCCATGCATCACATGCGTGATTCGGACATGATTAGTGTCTGGATGACCTACTTTGACGCCACTACAGTGCCCTCCCTTTTAATGGCGGTTCTAATCGGCACCGTTGTAACAATGATTATTCAATCATCATCCGCTGTAATGGCCTTGACCATGACCATGATGGCTGGAGGCATAATCAGTTTTCCCGCGGCCGCGGCATTGGTTCTTGGCGAAAACATCGGAACTACAATCACAGCGAATCTGGCCGCCATGGGAGCTTCGAGAAACGCGAAAAGAGCGGCCCTGGCTCACATGATTTTCAATGTGTGCGGTGTATTGTGGCTGCTGCCGATTTTCTGGATCGTAGTTCCATATCTTGATCCCGGGCAAGCAAGCCTGGCGCCCGGCGCTTTGGCCCTGTTCCACTCCGGATTCAACATTACAAACACACTGATATTTATTCCCTTTGTTTCCTCTATTGTTAAAATAGTCATGAAAATACTTCCAAAAAAGAACATTAAGGAAGAAGAGCGGCTCAAGTATATTCAGACAACTTTGATGGCCACTCCCGCTTTTGCCCTGGAAGAAGCAAGGCATGAACTTTATAAGATGTCCGAAAACGTCAAAACCATGCTCGGATATATTGTTCACATTATCAGTGAACCGGGCATGAAGCCCGATGAACACGCCGAGAGCATTCGGGAACTGGAGGAGTCCACAGATGACCAGAAAGAGGTCATAACCCGCTTTTTGCGCAAAATCATCAAGGAAGCCTCCACAAAGAAAGAAGGCGCGGAGGTTACCCGAATACTTTCACATGTTTCGGACCTTGAACGTGTGGGCGATCATGGACGGGGCATCCTTCATCTTATAGAAAAAATCTATTCCGGGGAGATTCCCCTTGCCATTGAAGCCCATGAGGACCTGGTGGGCCTTGGAAACCTGAGTCTCGATTTTCTTGATTTGATAAACTCGGGCTTAAAAACTCCCGGCACGTCCATCATGGAAGAGGCAAAAGGATTTGAACATAATATTGACAACTTGAGAAACAAGGGAAGAGAGCGTCACCAGCAGCGGCTTATGGACAAAAATTGTGATATCGCCTCGGGAATGATGTTTCTGGATATGGTTGTAAACTTCGAAAAAATCGGTGACCATGCCTTTAACGTCGCCCAGAGGATCTCCGGCGAGCGTTAGGGTCATTCCAATGGTTATACGTAGGATAAAACTTATTTGAAATGGTCAATTTCGTGAGCAGGCCGGAGCATGACCCACGGCACCCTTGTACCCTACTTTTCAGGCGCGCGCCTAGAACAACCCCGGAATGTTCATACCGCCTGTAACTTTAGCCATTTCCGCCTGGATCATCTCCTGGGCTTTTCTCATGGCCTCGTTAACTGCGGCGACGATAAGGTCCTGAAGCATCTCAACATCGTCAGGGTCTATTACCTCAGGATCGAGGGTGATTCCAAGAAGCTCCTGTTTACCATTTACAACAGCTTTGACCATTCCGCCGCCGGAACTGGCCTCAACCTCTTTTTCGGCCATCTCGGCCTGGATTTTTGTGATCTGCTGCTGGGCCTGCTTAGCCATTTTCATCAGGTTGCCCATTCCACCTTTTGCCATGATTCCCTCCGGAAGTTCAGTTGCTCTTTTTACCTAAGGGGCTTACCGAAACCTCTGTATCTTCAAACGTTTTAAGAATAAGGTCAACGGTTTTGTTTTTAAGGCTCTCTTTGCGAAGACCAGCCATTTTAGCTCCCGCTTCAGCTTTAAGCCGTTGTTTTTTCGCTATTTCGTTTTCTTTTTTTTTGCCCTCTATCAGCGTTAATTTTATTTTGGCGCCGCTGTCGGCCACCTTTACAAGGGCTGATTTGTATTCACTGTCAAAAGAACGGATTCGTTGAATAAGAAACTTTGAGTCAAAACCGAACTCAAGGAGCTTGTCGGATTCAGTAAGGAGCTTCCCCTGTTCAAAATAGGACGCGAGAAGGTCGTTTTTCTTTTCAAGTTCTAAAATAAATTCCCGGGCTGGACTTTCAGCCTGTTTTTTCCCCTTCTTTCTCTTTTCTGTTTTGCTTTTCTCTAAGGTTTCTCTTTTTTTCGCCTTACCAGCCCCCTTCTCCTTTTTTGGGGCTTTGTGAAAAGGGACTCTGGTAACAGCGCCTCCTTCTCCTAGAGATTTTTTTATCTCGGCCAGCTCGTTGACAAGTTCATCAAGAGGTTGAACAGGCGCGGCGTAAGCCATTTTTAATAGAGTCATTTCCAGAACCAGCCTTGGGTTTCCCGAGCGGATCACCAGGTCCTCGTCTTCCACAAGAATATTGAAAAGACGCTGAAGGGTTTCCGCGGAAACCGTCTTTGATTGGGCAACAAGCTCTTTAAGCTCCTCCTTGGCGACGTCTATCATAACATCAGGATTTTTAGAAATTTTCGCCACTAACAGGTTTCTGAATTGCTCAAGCAGATCGCCGTAAAACTGCTTGACGTCCCAGGTGGTCGCCTGCAATTTCTCAAGGACCGACAGGGTGACGCCAGGCCCTTTCGAGATAATGCCTTTGGACAAATCCATCAGCACCTGGCGGTCAACAATACCCAAAATATCAAGAAGGTCCTCGGTAGTGATTTTATCACCGCCATAGGAAAGAGCCTGGTCAAGGTAACTCATGGCGTCTCTCATCGAACCGTCGGCTTTTCGTGTAACAAGGCGCAGGGCGCTGTCGCTTATATTCACCGATTCTTTTGAAACGATATCGCTAAGGTGCTGATAAATAAGCTTCTGGGGAATCATTTTGAAATCGTATTGCTGGCACCTGCTCAAAACCGTGTCGGGAATTTTATGAACTTCGGTGGTGGCGAAAATGAAGATCACGTGAGAAGGTGGCTCCTCCAGAGTTTTTAACAACGCGTTAAAAGCGTTGTTTGAAAGCATGTGAACCTCATCGACTATGTAAATTTTATGCCTGGAGGACTGGGGCATAAAGCGGGCGTTTTCCCTCAAATCCCTTACATCTTCCACTCCGGTATTTGACGCGCCGTCGATCTCAAAAACGTCAACGCTTTTACCATCGGTTATTTCCGTGCAGTTTACGCATTTATTGCAAGGCTCAGGGCTGGGCCTGTCATGCTCTTTGCAGTTTAACGCTTTTGCCAGAATTCTCGCCGCGGTGGTTTTTCCAACTCCCCTGGTGCCGGTAAAAAGATACGCGTGAGCAACCCGATCAGACTTAATGGCGTTGGCCAGGGTCAAAGTGACGTGGTTTTGTCCAATCACTTGCTCAAAGGTTTGGGGACGATATTTTCTGGCAAGTACGATATATGACATTGCAACCAGGCTCTTGGCCGAAAATAGATCCGGCGGTTTAATTATTGATAATTGTTTTATACAAAGCGGGAAAAATGGACCGCGCACCCAAATTCGATCCGGCCACGTCTCCGGCGTTTTTAAACAGGGGTCTTATCAGGCGAATCCTCGGCACACGCAGCCTTCCGCTTACCGCTGCTTCCTCCCGGACCTGACGGAGTTCACGGTGCTACATTGCGAGGGACCCAACAGACCGGCCGCTTAAACGGACCCGGACCCGCGCCTGGCAACCTCCAGAGGGAATTCAACCCCGCTATAGCGGATTGCGGGCTATAGGGCACCGCTAACTCCCCGTCTAGCGCGGCCCATTTTTCACGCTTTTATAATTCTGTCGGACAAAACAATAATCAATGAACAAAAATAGTTGATTCATTCTCCCAACCAGAGAAAAAGAACTATATCCTCATGCCCTTTTCACGTCAAGACAGTTTAACAAATTGAGCTATTTGCGCTGTAACGATCTTCAGCCGCGAGCTTGCTAAGGTTGAAAGTCATTCTTATTCTCGTGAAAAAATATCGCCGCTACTGTCATGTCAACTCTCCGGTGACCCATGCCATATCCGCCGCTGAAATAAGTTATTTCCAGTCCTAAAACCCGAACAGAGCTTATTTTGGTTTCCAGTTCAGGAATGAGCCATTTTTTTCAAGGTCAAGGAAATCAACGTTTTGGGCGGAGTCATACTACTCGTCGCGCGACAAAAACGTTGATTTCCTTGACCTTGAAAAAAATGGCTCATTCCTG
>CAYSHR010000087.1:0-5707 GCA_964430795.1 uncultured bacterium | reverse complement strand
AAAGGGCTATTACTGGACAGAAACAAGTTAATGCCCGAATGACGCTGTCAGACTTGCCGAGTCAATTTCCAATTCCTCAAGAAGGTCAACCATGTCGGCCAGGTCAGGAGTTTCGGCAAAATCGGGCATAGCCTCATTAAGGGCGTAAACCGTAAATTTATAATTATGGGTTTCGCCTGGAGGAGGGCAAGGACCGGCATATTCAGCGATTCCAGTATAAACGATTGCTTCCCAGGCATTTTCCGGTAGAGAATTATCCGGGCGCAACTCATCGGCCAATTCGGTAACTGTCGGCGGAATACTGAAAACGCCCCAGTGAGGTGTGTCATTGGCGTCGGGATCAAACATGGTAATGGCAAAAAACAGTGTGCCCTCAGGAGGGTTTGTCCACGAAAGTTGAGGAGAGACCCCGGTGGCATAATCGGCGTTATCGCAAGAATATTTCTGGGGGATGGTCCCGCCACTTTCAAAGCTGGTGGATGTCAATGTAAATCCCGTTGAATCATCATCGTCGTCGTCGCCGTCGTCGTCGTCTGAATCGTTATCATCGTCGTCATCGTCGCCGCAACCTATAACCATCCACAAGGAAAAACAGGCGAGCAGCGATAAAATAATGAAAATACTCTTTAAGTTCTTCATTTTGGCCTCCGAAATTACTTGGTTAATAATATTGATTGATCGATTTTACCACAGAACACTCTGAAAAAACCGTGAAAAATATCTTCTCTTATCGATTTGGGCAAATTTCTCCCACGCCCTGCTTAGTGTTTAGCGCGCTTAAAGACCAGAACCTTTGAATTTATTCTGTACAGATCAATAGGAAGGTAATTATACACAAAGACCTTTTCAAACCACCCGAGATCGTTTTCAAAAGTTTTTATCAGCTTGAACTCCTTGCCGCTTGAAAGCCAGTCCAGATATTTCCTCTCCTTCTCATATTCTTCTTCCAAAAGGTATTTGTTGTGCATTCCAAAAAGAACGTAATATGGATCCACAAGGTATTCCGCGTCGCTTTTTCTGAGCCTCTTCTTATTTCGGCCAATGTTTTCCCGTAGAATATATTTATCTTTAAGATCCGGATAATGCCTTTTGTCAAGGGGTGGGATCAGCATTACTTCAGGGGAAACCGTTGTGGCGATAACCGCGCCCTTTGGAATGTTCTCGCAAAACCAATTGCTGACCTCCATGGGGATGTCTCTTTGAGCCTGCAATATCAGGATGCTTACAGTCTGTCCCAAAGAAACCAGCAGGATCACAAAGACCAGGGCAAGAGATAGGGGGCGGGCGATCCTGCCTATCTGTTTTTCCAATAATTCCCGCCCTTCATATAACAGGAATCTTGCGGTGAGGATAAAGAAAGGGCCCACAATAAATAGAGAGTGGCGTGTATATTTCTGGGTTATAATGATCAGGGAAACAAGGTGGGCTGTGGGCGCGATTAATAGAATAAGCCACTCTTTTCTTTTCTTAATCCAGCCGAATAAAAGGGCGAGATATCCGAAAAGAGCCAACCCGAATCCCACAGAAAGAGGTAATACAATGACCAAAAGATACCATGCCCCATTTATTCCCCTGGATAACCTTGATACATGCCAAATGTCCTTTTCCCACCCTGAATTGAGAATTGATTTAAAGTCGAGAAACTCCTTGAACCTGATAATGGGAAAGGGCACAAGAAGAAAAAAGATGACCAGGGCGCAAAAGGCAAACCAACCAAAGTTCCTGTCAAAAATATTCTTTAAAGAAAATCCTTCGTCGCTTTTTAACCTTCCAAGGTGAGCCGCGATAAACAGACACCCGCCAAGCAAGACTCCCGCGGGATAAACCGTGGCGGTGGCAAGAGCCATGAGCAAGGCCATCACAATATAATCGCGGCGTCTTCCCCGCGAAAGAATCTCATATCCCCTGGCGGCCATGAGCATAATAAAAAAACCGGTTGGTTGATCGTGGCGCACAACCCCTGAATGGTGAACCGGGTCCCAGGCTACAGCCACAAAAGCCGCTGCCAGCAGAGCCGAGTCATACCCGAATCCCCTTCTAAAAACCAGGGCGATCAAGAGAATAAAGGCCATGCCAAAAAAAAGGGCCTGCACGCGACCTATAAGCATGGCTTTTCGATATTTTGCCGGGTTTTTCGCCAGATATTCCTCGTCCAGATTGTGATCCGCCAAACCCATAATCCTGGCAACAGACAAGGTCGCTTCCCAAAGGTAGGCAACTAAAGGACCGTGGATATAGAAGTTTGGATCAAAATCCAACCTTGCGAAATCCATATCCTTTACAGTCATGAGATAATATTTTTCGTCTTCCTCCAAAGATAAGTGAAATTTCTCTTTTGGCAGCCCCCAATCAAATCCCACAAGGCGCAGAACCCCGCCTAAAAGAAGTATTAAAATAAGGATTTTATAAAAATGCTTTTCCGCAAATGGCTTGGAACCGAAGCTCATCAAATATTCCATTGAAAATTAATAAACAGGTTTCCGGCAAGCTGATTATCCTTCACCTGAAAAACCACTAATATCACATTTTTCCGAAAAAACGTAATCGATCAGTTACAAGGGGGCTTTTTGAAAAGGGTTGAAATCGGGGGGCACGATCCTCAATTCCTTAATATCTTTGACAATGCAGGCCATTGTTGAGAAATGGGGTCATATCCCCCGATCTTAAGGCCGGCCACTGATAACTGAACGATAAAAAAATCTTCATCTATACAAAGGCACAAAGTTGTAGTATTATATAAGTACGATTTGTGTTTCGAATTCTTAAAATATTTCTGATGTTTGTTCTGCGTTTTTGCCAAAAAAAGAGCGTTCTTATGGCTACGTTTAATAAGCTTCCGATTAATTACAGAACCATCTGTTTTGTTTGCCTTCCTTTCTTTATTTTCCTCTTTCTTTCAGCTTGTTCTGTCCTGGTTCTTTTCCTGACCGCCTCTTTTTTAGAATACAGAGCAATAAATATACCTGTAAATATTGGGCTTTTTCTTCTTGGATTTTTTCTGATATCTTTCCAATTCTCCCTTATTTTGCGATTTGGCCGAAAAATCGTCATAAAACGACTCTCTTTACTCTTTTTCATACTGTTTTTTATCTTTGCGTCCCTTCAATTGGGAATGATAAGCGCCTTGTTTATTTTCGGACCATCTGTATTGATGATAACCGCCATTATCGCCTTTTCGACAATGTTGAAAAAGCTAAAGCAGAACAACCTTGTTAACTTGAAGATAACCGCCCTTCTTCTGCTTTTCTTTTTACCATTAGCAAATTTAATGATGGACAATGTAGGTCTTGGCGTTTTTGAATTCACCGACACAACTCAAAAAATGCCATGGACTCTTAGACCCAGCGGTCTATTTGAAATAAATGAGGATAAATACAGAGGGCGCAGGCTGGATCTGAATGACAAAACCATATCTCCCAAAATACTCTTTCTTGGAGATTCCTCGACATATGGCTTTGGAGTAAAAAACAGGGATACTTTCGTATCAGTAACTGAAAATAATCTAAATAATATCAGGTTCCAAAAGGCGAGGTGCGTTAATGGAGGAGTAAGCGGATATTCTCTGAGGGAAATGATATTCAGGTATAAAATATTTAAGCATTGGCGTCCTGATTTGATATTTATTATGGCCGGCGCCCATTTTAGAGAAATTGAGCGAATCCGGAAAACTCCTGTTCCCTTTTCAGATAATTATAGAGGAACTCATCTATTGTTGAACATGGTCTTTAAAAATCCTTTTTCAGTCAGGCAAGAAGAGAATACTGGAGAATCCATCGCCAAATGGCAAAACCTGTTTGGAAAATTTATCGATGAAATACTGCAAGATGGCGGGCAGCCGGTTCTTCTTGTTTACCCATCCAGGGAAGTGGCCGACGACATTCGCGAGCAGACGATACAGGTGGCCACATTGAAAAAAATTCCCTACATTGATCTTTATAAGTACTTCGGATTCCACCAGGACCAGTTGCACCTTTTCGATCGTCTCCACCCCAACGTAAAAGGGCACAAGCTAATAGGCGCCATCGTTTCAAACTGGATTGACTCCAAATGGCCGGATAAACTATATTCCATAAATGATCCCCGGGAGCCATCTGATTATGATCAGATCCTGGCCGGCGTTTTCTAACAGCTTTTTATCAATCAAGATTCAGCCCCGTTAAATTGTTGATTGCCCTTTGTTAACAGGGATTCCCAAAATATTTATTTCCCGTCCTTGACGGATCTTTCAGAATTCAGCTACTATTTTTATTCACACTATCTTAATGGGTGCCGGTGTATTAAATATTTGCCCGGATTTTTTCATGTCGATAAATTATGAAACTGATAGAGAGAAAAAAATTCATTTCGCCTCCACCTCTTTTGGTTGCTGGGTGAACCTTAGCGATTTGAATAATCTCCGTTCAAAAATGAGTCACACGCCATGGAGAGTTGTTGATGAGCCCGACGGCGCGGACGTGATCGTCCTTTTTACCTGCGGCGCTTTTGAAATGCCCATCAATAAATCCCTTGAGATAATTTTGGAAACAAAGCGCCGGCACCCTGGTTCGGAAGTCATTATCGGCGGGTGCCTGCCTGATATTGACAAGGAAAGAATAAGGGCGGTGCACGACGGTTTTCTTTTTGGTCCAAAAAACATGGACGCCTTCTTTGAGCACCTTGACACGGGTGTAAAAAACCATGAGACGCCGGATAAATATTCCATCGATAAAAGGGATATCAACAAGGTCCTAAGAAAGGAAGTTGGTTTTCTGCACCTGCTCAGGAGGTTTTTAAACAGGTGGAAAAAGCATTTTGCTTTTACGCCCCAACCCCTTGAAAATCTGTTGCGGTACGCGGTGCCCACCGACAAAATGTATTGCCTGAGGATTTCCACCGGCTGCCTTGGAAACTGCTCTTATTGCGCGGTGCGGTTAGCTAAAGGGCATCTAAAAAGCCGCCCCCTTGATTCCCTTGTGGAAGAACTTGAGTCTGTCCAAAAAAATAAATCTTACGATACTTTTGTTCTGGTGGGAGATGACATCGGCTGCTATGGCCGGGATATCGGCAAGGACGCCGCTGATCTTATTAACGAGCTTTCCGCGGTGCCGGGTGATTTTAAACTCCTTATTTATCACTTCAATCCAAAATGGCTCGTGGAATTATATGACAGGCTTTCTTTTGCTTTTGATTCTGGAAAAATCGTTGCCATCTGGATTCCGGTACAGTCGGGCAGCAACCGGATTCTGAATCTGATGAACAGAGATTACGATATTGGCAAGGTGATGAAGATCGTCGCGAAAATAAGAAAAAACCATCCGAAGATAATTACCGGCACCCACCTTATAAACAGCTTCCCTACAGAAACATTTTCTGAATTCCTAACCACCGTTTCTCTGGTTTCAAAATTCGACCTCGTCTTGAATTTCCCTTTCAGCCCTTTAAAAAACACTCCCGCGTCAAAACTGGAAAACCGGGTTTCTCCTTTGAAAAAATGGATCAGGCACAACATTCTTCAAGGTATCGTTTTGGGGCATAACGTAAAACTTTTCTTCGCCTCTTTTATCAAGCCGCGATTTAAATAAAGCACACCGGGCAATTAAAGGGTCTACGTCCTGGCGCTACAGCCTTCTATTCATGATAAATGTGTCGTCGGGTTATTGGGTCCAGCGGCACGCCCCTGTGAGGGCAACCACAGGGGGTTGCCCCTACGAGCAATGGCGTGGGTCAA